>JAMJFV010000259.1 GCA_023544495.1 ANME-2 cluster archaeon | reverse complement strand
CAGGGGTCTGAACCAGTCCGCTGTAGCTGAGTGGCAGGAAATCATAATGATTGTGGATAATATCGAATTCATCGGCATGCTCAAATAATTCTGAGATGTGAAGGCATTCCCAGACCTTAGGATCTAATTCCTTATCCTCCTCATACGGCCTTGGACTAACGGTATGAAGTTTCCCGGCTGTTTTAGAGTCTGCCGTTGCAAACAGAGTGACATCAAAACCCCGCTTCACCAGGCCTTCAGTAAGCAGGGATACGATAAGCTCCCATGGGCCATATTGCTTTGGCGGTGTCCTCCAGGCAATGGGAGAGAGCATGGCTATTTTCATCTGAAACCCCACAAATCCTTTATCCCTTACATTCCGGGCACTGGAGTATGTAATCGATTACTTCCGACAATTTCGCGGTTGCCAGTGAGACACAGGTGTCTGCACATCCATAGTAAAGGCGGATTTCGTCCTTTTCTACCACCCATCCACACGGAAAAACCACGTTTTTTATATCACCTTCCAGTTCATACCATTCTCTGGGTCCGAAAATCCATTCATTGGACCTGCGCAGTACTTTTGTCGGGTCTTTGCGATCCAATAATGCAAGCCCAAGATGATATAAGTTCCCTGATGAGGTTTCTCGAACCCCATGATACAATATCAACCAGCCATCTTGAGTAAGCAAGGGCGGAGGGGAAAGACCAACTTTATTGGCATCCCACCAGCCACCTTTACGAGCATGAAGTAATATCTGATGATCACTCCAGTGTATCATGTCAGAAGAAAACGAAATCCAAATATGTGCACCCTGCTCAATTCCTTCTATTATTCTATGAGATGCTTCATCAGATTTGGCGGTCTTAATCTTTTTAATTTTATCAATACTTGCGCTTTCCATAGCCTCTAATATTAGCTCCCCGATTATTTCATCGCGAGCATATTTCGAAATGCCACGATGGAGCATAGCCCATTTACCATTGAATTTCATGGGAAATAGGGATGCATCTTTATCATTTGGAGGCATCCCTGGCCCCAATCTTTTAAATGAACGAAAGTCTTTTGTAGTGGCTATATTGACCTGAGGACCATTTTGGGAATACGCAGTATATACCACAAACCATTGTTGTTGTGCTTCAATATAGATGACCCGAGGATCTTCAATACCCCAGATCTCTTCCGGATAATTATCCGGATCTGGTTCAAAGGTAGGTTTTTTATCAATGTCCCAATTATCCATCCCATTATGGCTCCGGGCTACGGTCAAATGAGATATCCCGCTATGGTCCTCCACTCGAACCAGCAATATTGTGTAATCTCCGATTTTTGCTGCCCCGGGATTGAAAACAGAATGGGCAGGATAAGGCCAGTCCCTGGCCGACAAGATCGGATTCTTTTCATAACGCTGAAATAATTCTATATGTTCAGACATTTACGGCCACCTGCCTGACCAAGATTTCCTTCACAAGCCAGAGGGATATCATTTGCTGAAGCCTTTCTTTATTTATAGCAAAAACACTCCTTCTCATATCAGCGTATTGCAGTAATATAAAGTTTGTTTAAATGCTTAAGAGGTATCATGTCAATGTTCATTGAACCCATCATTATTGCTCCCCTGCGTATCACTGTTTTAAATATTCAAGGATGTCTGATAATTTTGCTGTTGCAAGCGCTATAGATGTATCTGCACAGCCGTAATACATACGTATCTCACCATTCTCCTCAATCCATCCACAAGGGAAAACAACATCACTCACATCGCCTTCTCGTTCATACCACTCTTTGGGACCAAAAATCCAGTTGTCGGAACGATGCAATACCTTTGATGGATCTTCAAGATCCAACAGTGCCAGACCCAGACGATAAATTCCTCCTGAAATAGTTCTCCGAACCCCATGATACAATATCAGCCACCCTTCAGATGTGCGCAGGGGAGGTGGAGAGAGACCTATCTTATCAGCATCCCACCACCCGCCTTTGCGGGAATGAATCAAGATCTTATGATCACCCCAGTGTTTAAAGTCATAAGAATATGATATCCAGGTGTGTGCACCAACCCCGCCAAATGTAGAGACAGGTCGATGAATCAAAGCCCATCGTCCATTGAATTTTACTGAGAACAATGCCGCATCCTTATCTTCCGGCGGCATTACAGCCCCTATCCGTTCAAACGTATGAAAGTCCCTGGTAGTGGCTATTGAGACTAAGGGACCACCCTCAGAATATGCAGTATAGACCACAGCCCACTGATTTATTTCTTCAATATAGGTGATACGCGGATCTTCGATACCCCAGATCTCTTCCGGATAGTTGGCAGGGTCAGGCATTAATGTAGGACTTGTATCGATCTCCCAATCATCTACCCCAT
>JAMJFV010000258.1 GCA_023544495.1 ANME-2 cluster archaeon | reverse complement strand
TACATAAATTGGTTTGCTTGTTATTGGTTTTTAGTGGATCTTTGAAAGTCAAGTTTAAATATAAAGTGGGTGATTATCGTGTGGTTTATACTAAGACAGGTTTTGAATTATTGATTTTGCGAATCGGACACCGAAAGAATGAATAGTAAGTAAACCAGTTGGTTTTGAAGTATAGATCCAAATATACAAGTAACTGTGTGCACCAGGAAACAGTTACTTGCCAATTCTTTATACTACAACTATCTCCCCACCTCTGGACCCGGCCTTTATCTCAGGATTGTAGTAGGAGTATGCACTGCTGTCCGGGATTATCGCCTTGACCGGAAACCGGGCCTGAACTGCCATGTCGAACCTCAATTCCTGACCCCTGGGCAGATCGTCCACATACAGGATGATCTTGCGGCCTGCTATCTCATACCTGCTGATGATGCGGTCGTTTTTCAGTTCATCCAGCGTGGTCACCACAGGAGCGAATCCCGTGGGTACGGCTATGTCAAGAATGAGCATGCCAGTAGAATTTGCCTCTCCGGTATAGTTCACCCGTGCATGGACATCCACGATATCGTTGACAGCGACATTAGCAGCATCGTACTCCACTTCGAACTCCAGGTCAGTGAATACCGGTACATCGGGCAGGATCACATTGAACCGCCTGACAAGCTGGTAGCTGATATCCCCCTTGCCTGACATGCTCAGGCTGACTAATTCCGAGGACACGGGTATCTCTACCATCTGCAGCACATCGTAATTGACACTGTTCACGTTGATCTTTGTTATATCCCTGCCATCCGCCGTGACCGTAATTGTGGCATCGGTATCCTTTGCCTGGGTGGCTGCTGCTGTCATGAGCGCTTTGAATGCCATGACCGTATCCTGGGTACTGCCATATCCGCCCAGGCTGTTGCGCTGTGCAGATATCCATTTCAGTACTTCATTGGCCCTGGCATCCCTGTGTTCGATAAGCACCAGTGCGCCGTAGGCTGTCACCTCAACATTCTTACTGGAAGGAGGCTGCCAGTACATTTCCCGCATGGGCTGGACAGCTGGCTCAAGTTCCCAGTACATACCGTTCTCATCCTGCTTCGCCAGGTCCATGAGCATATCCAGGGCATCATCTGCCCGGTCGCTGTCCAGCCGCTCAAGCACCAGAGCGGCCAGTGCCAGTGCATAGGGATTATCCCGCTGGTCATCCAGGTTATTCTCCAGGTAATCCTGTGCCCTGTCAAGTGCGTCCGGTGCCCGGCCATATTCCAGCAGGGACAGAGCCGTGTAGGCACTCAGGGAATACTTACCGTTCAATCCGCCCATCATATCCTGGTGGTGCACGAACCCTATCTGGTCCCAGAAACCATCAGGGTCCTGGTTGTCAACGATCCAATCGGCTGCTTCGTCCAGCACCGATCCGTCAATAGTGGTCACGTCCCTGGCACCGCTGAATGACTGGAGCACGAAGGCGGTCAGCCACAAACTGCCTTCGGGGTCGCTTTCCCCGAATGCTGAGAACGAACCGTCCCTGTGCTGATAGGTCAGTTCCCGCTGGTATCCGGTGATGATGAACATTTCAGCCCTGGCCTGTATCTCAGGATTGGTCTGGCCCGAGGTCTTCAGGTATCGCAGTATTTCCACGTCAGGCGCAAAGAGCAGCATGTTCTGCTCCCCGCATCCGTATGGCATACCCAGCAGGTCGTCCGCACCGCTGATTGACTGGGCCACCAGGGACGGAGTGAAGCTGAGCAGCACCCTGCCGGAATCGGCAACGATACCCCGGGGAAGGGCCGCGTCCAGGGTAACATCCTTATCCTGCAAAATACCGTTCATCACCATCTCACGCTGTGTCCCTTCCGCTTCCACGATAATATCTGTCTTTACCGCGTCGGCACGTCTGGTGGTCTGGCCGGTGATCTCTACTAACTGGGTACCCACCTTTGTAGGCCTGATGGTGAAACTTACCGGCTTCACGCTGTTTGCAGGAACGGTTATCTTCGATTTGCTGGTGCCTATGATATCGAACCAGTTCGTTCCGGCCAGGGTCACTGTTACCTGCTGGTCTTTGTCCAGGTAATTATACACCTGTACCGTGACCGGGAATTCCTCGCCCCTGGTCACTGCATAAGGCAGGTCAGGGTCCACAAAGAAATCCTGGAACACTTTGAGGTTGGTCTCGGCAATGCCGAATCCTTCAGGGGAAGAAGATACGGCATGGAGCCGCCAGGTAGTGATGGAATCGGGTGCGTTCAGGTCAACGCTGGCCTGTCCCTTTCCGTTGGTAAGCAGTCCGGGTTCCCATATCCATGTCTCGGGGAAGAACTGCCTGACCCGCTTCACTTCCATTAATTCACCCTGGTCATCAGAT
>JAMJFV010000257.1 GCA_023544495.1 ANME-2 cluster archaeon | reverse complement strand
GTGAACCAGGCGATCAGGACCAATATCACAGAATGTTTCAATCCTGCCATTGCTTCGCCTTCCCCCATCTGTCCTGCTACCAGACCCGAACTGAATCCCTGTATCAATGATGCATGGAAGAACAGGCGGTTGAACGTGTCGGGATTGAAAGCACCTACGAATTTTTCAGCCCCACTGCCGGTTCTCGCAGCAGTGGCACCTGCTTCAGCCATTACAGGAATGAAGCTGTACGACAGTATCCCGATAACGAACAGGAATACCATGAATGACATGTAACTGATCACTACGTATATTATCATATTGCTCAGCCTTTCCCGTTCCAGCAGTTTTATGGTATAGGCATCAGTGGCGGCCACCTCCAGTACATCCGGGACATTACCGCCAGCCCGGCTGGCCTGGTTGATCAGGGCCACAGAACGATGTATCAGCGGTGTTTCAACCCTGTCTGCAAATTTTTCAAGAGCCTCTTCAAATGATATACCCCAGGATAGCATGGAATCGATCTGACGTATCTCAGGACTCAGGTCGCCATACTCGCCTTTAGCAATCGTATTTACCGAGCGGGTAAGTGTCATTCCTGACCGGTTCATCTCGGCCACGTCCCTGAGGAAATTAGGGAAATATTCTTCAATCTTCTTGACGGTCCGTCTGTGAGTATATTGAAGTATTCCAGGCGGGATTATTATAATTAGTATGGTGAACAGCACAACATGATCAAAGGCAGGAGTAAGGCCGGTTTGTAAACCGAACAGTATCAGGAAGGTTATGGCAACTGGAACACTGAATATCAATCCATAGATTGGCTGTCTTTTCATCTGCTGCTTCGGTGACTTTAAGAAATTACGTAATTTTATCCATTTCCTGGCTTCGGTTATTTCCAGAAGTACTTTATCCTGGTCCAATCCCTCTGATGAAAGATCATCAAGCTCAAGATTACCTGGTATTGAATCTTTGATCACAGGTTACACCTCCGGAGTAATACTGGAAATAAGTATTATAAATATCAGGGTGGATACAGGAATTGCCAGGTATATCAGTAGATACATTAACATGAGATCCATGCCACCCATTGTGGCCATAACCGACATCATTACAATCAAGAAGAGGGGACCGGCAACAAACGCTGTAATGTAGGTCTCAGCGATGAGTCCCAGGGTCTCAAGGAACTCCTGTTGTTCCCGTCTGTTCTCAATAACGTACTGGTTTGCTTTGATCTTGAAATAAGATTCCAGATCACCACCTGATGAGACAATAGTAATTGCGCCCTGGAGAAATTCCTGGAACCTGTACGAAGGAGTCGTAGAGGCCACCGTCTTCATAGCATGAACAAGGTCATGACCCAGCACTTTTATGTCCCGTACAATATATGATGCTTCTTTTGCTGCTTCACCGTAGATCTTATTCTTTGCAAGACTGCTCAAAATATCGACAGGTATCACACCGGCACCCGACATAGCAGACATATAATGTACTGCATAGGGAAGCATCAGATCGATATTTCGTTTCCGGTCGCTATTAATTGCTTTTGGGACAGTCATAAAAGCAACATATGTCCCGCCACCAAAAAAAGCAACGAGAAACATAGTAATGACCACTTTCCAGAAAATATCCTTATACTCGCGGAATCCTATAAAAATATCAGTTACTATCGAACGCGAAAGTGTAATGTCTGGCACACCAAACAATGATACAAACAAAACAGCAACAATTAACCCGAATATTGCCAGCAATATCGAACATGTTATTGTCAGTGACAGGTACATATCATAACTGATGTTCATCCTGGTCTTGAGTAAATCCCGTCTTAATTCAAAGTAATGTTCACGCCGCTTTTTAAAGTATTCCCCGAATAAATGGTAAGAATAACTACCAAGATACTTAATTACCATAAAGTTCCTTCCTCACGATTTCCATCAAAATTTTTGGTTCACGATAGTACGATACAACGATCTTGGCCACATCTTCATAATGTTTGACGTTCTTCATCCGTGCCCATTCAAGGATCTCCTGTCTTTGTTTCAGTTCATTCTGGAGTCGCTCATCATTCCATCCTCTGTTCTGCATTATGGATTCAAGTACATACGACCTTCCCGAATAGATAAATTCATCTTTTGACGCATTCCATGTGAAAACCTCGTTCGTAAGTAATTCTCCGGTCCTGGCGTCGACTCCTACGATCTCTGTGATAGATCTGGCCCGTCGCACTCTTTCTTCGCCAACCCTTACCTGCACCTGGATAATTACAATATCAAGTGCCTGGAGCATTATCCTTGGTACATTAATTGGGGGATTCTCAAGACGGTGTACCACAGATTGGACAGAATCTGCATGCATGGTCGAAAAAGTAGTGTGACCAGTACTCATTGCCTGGAACAAC
>JAMJFV010000256.1 GCA_023544495.1 ANME-2 cluster archaeon | reverse complement strand
GCCGTATGCCAGCCAGAGGTACCCTGATGCCCCGATAACGACAGCAATGACCAGTGCAATTATCGATGTCATCTGCCTGGTTTGTCTGATGTTCACCAGGCGCGGATGAGAATCACGGATCTGAGGTGGCGGGAACGCAGCAGGACGCTGGAGCAGTATATATTCGGCATAGCCAAAGGTTGCCAGTGGTAGTATCAGGTCATAAAGCAGTACCAGGATAACGACATCGATCCGTACACCCACAATGGTCAGGGCCGGCAGCAGTGCCACCAGTGCCAGAGGGATGAGAATGAAGATGCTGTACAGGATATAGGTCGGCGTCTTGAGGCGGGCTGCGAATCCCCCCATCATATGCCTGGTCCCCTCAAGCACGATATCAAGGCTTTTGTTCAAGGTAATAACACGTTGCGCCTCATCAGGCTCATTGGTACTGCTCCTTATAAGGTGCAGTGCCCGTTTGAAGTATTCGCTGTTCTTGCCCCACTGGTTTGCAAAGGCTATCGTGGCATCGTCTATGCCTGTGTACACCCGGACATGCATATCCCAGATGAGCTTTCGCAGGTCACGGGCCAGGGGCCGTTCAGAATTGGTGGCGGCAAAAGTGATGGCACGTTCCATGTTGGAAACAAGTTTCATGCTCATGACTATGTAGGAAAGGATCTCCGGAATGTCACCCAGGGAATGTATCTTCATGAACCGGGCATGGATCTTAGGATATTCGCTCAAATACACCATCACGAAAATGGGAACGAGCAGAGTGGTCATGACCATGAATGCAATGGTGCCGGGTCCGAATATCGTGAACTGCATGAGTAATAGGTCCACAGTAACCAGTAACAGGAAGGAGAGCAGGGTTCCGCTTATTGCCAGCAGATGTGATTCAAACGGTTCCACCTCAAGACCGCAGAAATTGAGACTGTCAAGGAATTCCTGGCTGACCGACAGTTCGCTCTTTTTTTTGAAACGCTCAAGGTCGCCTACCAGCCAGCTAAAATACTGCACTGAGCGTCGACATGATATTGAATACCAGTTGTCGGTCATTATCCTCCCGTTCACGAGGATTTTGGATGTATATATATTTAGTGAAATTTTTACCTGTGGTCTTGGGATAGATCGGCCCCAACCATGCGATCCTGCCAGGTACTCAACGTTGCACGTAACGTTTTGTAAAAATGGGGGTTGTAAATCAGTTTGGTGTTAGCATTACATACCAACTTAGCCCATTCTTTGCGGTCTTGTCGAATAAGGAAGTGTGAATAAAACAAATAGAATGAAATTACAAAATATACCTCAACACCAAAAGATTTGACAGCCCTTAAAAATGAATAAAAGGTTAGTGGGCGGGTTGGGGAGTGGGGGTTAATTAATAAAAGTCCCGCACACTAACGGGCTTTTGATAGCAGAACATCTATAAAAGCATTTCGTTTTATCATTTATATATCACCTTTTATATATACCCGGCCACACATGATGGATACATGTACATCGGCCATATAAAGCTAAACGGCAACCTCTGGCTTGCACCCATGGCAGACGTGACCAACCTCGCATTCAGGTTGTTGTGCAAAAAGTACGGCGCTGCTCTTGTATTTTCTGAAATGGTAGATTCCGATGGCATGATATACCGTAGCAATAAAACCATTTCAAGGGTCGTATCATCAGAGGAAGAACGTCCAGCTGGCATCCAGTTATCAGGAGCATCTGCTGAGAGTCTGGAGCAGGCAGCCCGGCTCGTTGAAGAACACTGCAGTCCGGACCTGATAGATATAAATTTTGGCTGCCCGGCACGGCATATCGCCAAAAAGGGGTGTGGTGCTGCATTGATGAACGATCCGCAGTTGATGGCTGAAATTATAGAACAGGTATCCTGTTCAGTGAGAGTCCCGGTCACTGCAAAGGTAAGAGTATATGGTGACTCTGACAGGACATTGGAGATGGCTCGCATGCTTGAAGACGCTGGTGCAGATGCGCTCATTGTGCATGCCCGGACAACGCAACAGAACTATTCGCACAGTGCCGATTGGAATGTTATCCGTGCGATAAAGGAGGTTGTATCAATACCGGTTATCGCCAACGGAGATATTGACAGTGAATGGGCGGCCCGGAACGTGCTTGAACAAACACACTGCGACGGGCTGATGATAGGACGTGCAGCTATAGGAAACCCGTTCATATTCCGGAGGATAGGATATTTCCTTGAAACGGGAGAGTTGCTCGACCCTCGCGGGGTATCCGAACAGGTGGATGATTTTTATCGATATATTGATATGTCCGGAAAATACGGTCTGCTTGATTATGCTGATGTGAAGCTACATGCTAAATGGTTCACGCGGGGAATTGAGGGGGGAAAGTTGCTGCGCACCAGGATAAATGCAGCAAAAGATATTGACAGTGTGCTGGAGG
>JAMJFV010000255.1 GCA_023544495.1 ANME-2 cluster archaeon | reverse complement strand
ACCATTTTTCGTATATTGTATGTCGTATGTCGTATATCGTAAAGAAGCAAAGGACGAAATACGAAATACGATATACGAACGACGGATTGATATGGGGATGTAGCTCAGCTGGGAGAGCGCCGCCCTTGCACGGCGGAGGCCAGCGGTTCGATCCCGCTCATCTCCACCACTTATTCGTATATCGTATGTCGTATATCGTATATCGTGAAGAAAATAGAATTCAAAAACAAGAATAAAATATATATCGCATATTGTATGTCGTATATCGTAAAAAAGCAAAGGACGAAATACGAATAGCGTTCTTTTAAAACCAAATAGAGAGTGTATAAGGTAGTAAGACATTTAAAATACATTAAAATTTTGACGGTCAAGTCGAAAAGGGTGTACGGTGGATGCCTTGGCACCAGAAGGCGATGAAGGGCGTGGTTAACTGCGATAATCCTTGGGGAGCCGTAAGCAGGCTTTGATCCAGGGGTGCCCGAATGGGGAAACCTACCATAGCAAACCTATGGTATCCTTACCTGAACAAAATAGGGTAAGGAGGCGAGACGGGGGGAACTGAAACATCTAATTACCCCCAGGAAGAGAAAGTAATAACGATTCCCTAAGTAGCGGTGAGCGAAAAGGGAAGAGCCTAAACGGTAATGAGCGTGATAGTCGGTAGACGTTGCTCATTATCGGGTCGTGGGACCTGATAGGATTCTGCTACCGCAAGAATCAAAGAGTTAACAAGTCTTTTTCTAGCCGAAATGACCTTGGAAAAGTCTACCCTAGATGGTGATAGTCCAGTAGGCGAAAGAAAAAGACCTCTTTTTTCAGGCACCCGAGTATCATGGGATAAGGGAAGCCCTGTGAGAATTTAGGAGGACCACCTCCTAAGGCTAAATACTAACTGGTGACCGATAGTGAACTAGTACCGTGAGGGAAAGGTGAAAAGTACCCCGGGAGGGGAGTGAAATAGTACCTGAAACCGTATACCTACAAGCAGTGGGAGCACTATTTTTAAGATTTATCTTAAGAAGTGTGACCGCGTGCCTTTTGTAAAATGAGCCGGCGAGTTACGATACCTAGCCAGGTTAAGCAGCAGCTGCTGCGGAGCCGCAGCGAAAGCGAGTCTGAAATAGGGCGATTTTAGTTAGGTGGCGTAGACCCGAAACCGAGTGATCTAACCATGGCCAGGGTGAAACAGGTCTGATCGCCTGTGGAGGCCCGAACCCACTTATGTTGAAAAATGAGGGGATGAGCTGTGGTTAGGGGTGAAAGACCAATCAAACTCGGAGATAGCTGGTTCTCCTCGAAATAGCTTTAGGGCTAGCCTCAAATGTTTGCCTATGGAGGTAGAGCACTGAATGGACTAAGGGCCCCACCAGGTTACTGAACCCAATCAAACTCCGAATGCCATAGGCCTATAGTTTGGGAGTCAGACTGCGGGGGATAAGCTTCGTAGTCAAAAGGGAAACAGCCCAGACCAGCAGCTAAGGTCCCCAAGTGCAAGCTAAGTGTGAAAGGAAGTAGAATTACCCAGACAGCCAGGATGTTGGCTCAGAGGCAGCCATCATTTAAAAAGTGCGTAACAGCTTACTGGTCAAGTGATTCTGCACCGAAAATGTACGGGGCTGTAAGTTTGCCACCGAAGCTCTGGATCCAGAATTTATTCTGGGTGGTAGAGGAGCGTTCCTTTATGGGATGAAGGGTAACCGTAAGGATGCCTGGACTAAAAGGAAGTGAGAATGCCGGCATTAGTAACGATAAGGAGAGTGAGAATCTCTCCCGCCGAAAACCTAAGGTTTCCTGGGGAAGG
This sequence comes from ANME-2 cluster archaeon, assembly GCA_023544495.1. Taxonomy (GTDB): domain Archaea; phylum Halobacteriota; class Methanosarcinia; order Methanosarcinales; family Methanocomedenaceae; genus Methanocomedens_B. The sequence continues at coordinate 646 of JAMJFV010000255.1, read as the reverse complement.
TAAATCCGCCCAGGGTTAGTCGGAACCTAAGCCGAGGCCGAAAGGCGTAGGTGATGGACCACCGGTCAACATTCCGGTACTACCAGATTATCGCTTTAAGTGATGGGGGGACGCAGGAAGGTAGGTCAGCACGATAAAAGTTACGTGTCCAAGCCTGATATGGGAAGAGACAGGAAAATCCGTCTCTTATTAAAACCCTAAGAGGTGATAGGGAGCTGCTATGGCAGCGAACTGATCGATCCTCTACTGCCCAGAAAAACCTCTAAACCAGATAATCCGGTATCCGTACTAAAACCGACACAGGTAGGTAGGTAGAGAATACCAAGGCGCTCGAGATAACCCTCGTTAAGGAACTCGGCAAAATGACTCCGTAACTTCGGGAGAAGGAGTGCCCCGCTAGGGTGACCCAATTTACTTGGTTAGCCCGAGGGGGTTGCAAAGAAACGGCCCAAGCGACTGTTTACTAAAAACACAGGTCTCTGCTAAATCGAAAGATGATGTATAGGGACTGACGCCTGCCCGGTGCTGGAAGGTTAAGGAAGGGGGTTACTCCTCAAGCAATTGAGGGGGAAGCTCTTGACCGAAGCCCCAGTAAACGGCGGCCGTAACTATAACGGTCCTAAGGTAGCGAAATTCCTTGTCGGGT
>JAMJFV010000254.1 GCA_023544495.1 ANME-2 cluster archaeon | reverse complement strand
TAGCTTTATCAGTGAGATCACTCGCATACTTGCCCAGGTTACAGCAGTGTTCCTGGGTTACGGTGTTGCAGGTCTTGCCGGCGGTTTTGTTGCAGGGATGATCGTTGCTTCTGTGATCGAGCTGAGGTTCTTTGACCTGCATCTTGTGCATTTTGGGTGGCGCCATGTAAAGAGCCTGTCCACATTCTCGTTCTGGCTATTCCTTACTTCAAGCGGGGTGATGGTGTACTCGTATGCTGATACGGTTATGATCGGTTATTATATGAGCAACCCTGATGTGGGTGTGTATAGGGTTGTACTGCAGTTCACGTCGATTGCAGCACTTGTCACCACCTCCCTGCATGCCACGCTGTGGCCAAAGGTCAGCCGCTGGGGCAAGACGGGGGAGATCGGGCAAATAGAAGAGTCGCTTTCCCGTGCGATTACCTATGCACTGCTTCTGGCCACCCCACTGTGTATAGGCGGCATACTGCTTGGCGATAAGTTGCTGTATTACTTCTACGGTGCCGATTTTGCAAAGGGACATCCTGTGCTCGTGGTCCTGTTCATCGTCCAGATCATCAATGTATTCCAGACCTTCTTCCTGACTTATCTCGGTGCCATGGATCAACAGAAGAATGCGTTCAAGGTAACATCTGTGGCAGCGACCGCGAACATCGTATTGAATGTGATACTGATACCTGTGATCGGCATCACAGGTGCTGCGATCGCTACATTTGTGACCCTGTCTTTGAATGCACTTCTTGCACGACGAGTGCTGGCAAGAACAATGACAATAACGCTGGAACATAAGAGTTTGATAAATATCCTGAAGGCGGCTGTTGGGATGGGGTTATTTGTGGGCGGGTATCGGATGGTCGTGTCGCTGGATAATGTGGGGCTGACACTGGTTCCGGTTGTGCTGGGAGGAGCGATCTATATGACATTGGTTCTGAAATTTGACCGGAAAATGTACGATGAGTTAAAGGGGTTAGCATTGCAAATGAATTTAAGTTGGCCGGTGTGGTTGTGATGATGAAATAATTACATCAATGATATAAGTGATATAATAATATAATAGAAATAAGAATATGATAAATTGAAATTTAGATAAAAATCATGGAACGGTGACCCCAAATGAACTACAATTTCCTGCAAAACAAAAACATCCTCATAACCGGCGGCACCGGTTCCCTCGGTCGTGAACTTGTTCGCGAGATCATTAAACATGATCCAAAAGTGGTGCGCGTGTTCGATGTGGACGAGACCGAGCAGTTCGAATTCCACCACGAGTTAAAAGGACATGAAAACAAAATTCGTTTCCTGCTCGGTGATGTTCGTGACAGGGAGCGTCTGATCCATGCTACAGAAGATATTGATATCATCTTCCACACTGCGGCATTGAAGCACGTGATGGCATGCGAGTACAATCCCTTCGAGGCAGTAAAGACGAATATCCTCGGAATACAGAACGTGATCGATGCTGCCATTTCCAACAACGTGGAGAAGATCATATTCACGAGTAGCGACAAGGCCGTCAACCCATCAAACACCATGGGCGCGACCAAGCTTCTGGCAGAGAGATTGATGACTGCAGCCAATTATTATAAAGGAAAGCGAAAATGCACTTTTTCCAGCGTAAGATTTGGAAATGTGATGGGGTCCAGAGGGTCAGTCATCCCATTGTTTAGACAGCAGATCAAAGCCGGAGGCCCTGTAACAATCACGGACAGGGAAATGTCAAGATTCATGATGTCGATGTCCCAGGCAGTGGACCTTGTGTTCAAGTCTGCAGAATTGGCACAGGGTGGAGAGGTATTTATTTTCAAGATGCTCACGGTCAATATCATGGATTTAGCAGAGGTGCTTATAGAAGAACTCACACCTCAATATGGCTATAAAGCAGAGGATATTGAAGTTAAGATAATCGGAACGATACCAGGTGAGAAGATGTATGAGGAACTAATGACAGAGGACGAGGCTACACGATCATTGGAACGAGAGGATATGTTCATCATAGCACCGCTGATCATGGAAGGTTTGTCGAAATATGATGGGGCTGCATACGATGCAACATCTGTCCAGTCAAAGGACTATGTTTCAAAGGATGTTACACCCATTAGCAAGGATGAGATTAGGGCTATCCTTAAGGAAGATAGACTAATATAATAATGTATGAATATTTAGCACAATAGTGCAATTATCTAATTTAATGGTGCATAAAAATGAATGTCTTAGTAACAGGCGGTTCCGGTTTTATAGGTAGATGGGTTGTCAAGCGATTGCTTGACGATAATAATCAAGTTTGGGTTCTGGATGACCTGTCCAACGGACGCGCCGAAAATCTTGATGAGTTCAGGGCTAATCCCGATATTGATGTAACGATTGGAGATATCAAAGACACAGCAATATTGTCCAGATTATTCAGGAACAATTTTGATATCTGTATCCATCTGGCAGCCAGTATCGTCGTGCA
>JAMJFV010000253.1 GCA_023544495.1 ANME-2 cluster archaeon | reverse complement strand
AAGTGTCCATCATCAGGATATTGACGATGGTTTGTCTGAATATACAGACATTTCCTTTGATTATGTGATATTAAACCAGAGTATTCAGCAGGTAAGAAAACCAGATATAGTCTTGAGGGAAGCACTGAGGGTGGGAAAAGAAGTGATTATCGGATTCCCGAATTTCGCTCATTATATGACCCGAATGCAGATATTCTTTAAAGGAAGGACCCCTGTTACCCCATCACTCCCTTACGAATGGTATGAAACGCCAAATCTTCATTTCCTGAGTATTTCAGATTTCATTGATTATTGCCAGAAGAACGATTTTACCATAATAAATGCGAGATATTTAGGTGAGAATGGAACAGTAAGAGTATTTCCAAACCTGTTTGAACAAACCGGGATATTTCTGATCTCAACGTAAGGTTTTCCGATTTTTGCATCCGGCATTAAACCTGACAATTTTTGCCGCAATTATTCGATTTTCGTAACAAACACTGCAATTATGGCTGATTTCTTTGTATATTTATATTCAGATACCTATTAGCACGTGCTTAGAATAAGCAGGTGAATTAACATGAATACAAGAAGGAATCGTTTTTGCTGTTATTGAATACAATAACAGGGAACTGATGAATAGCATATCAATTAAAAAGTATAAGGTTGTTTCGGATAATATTCTCATCCGAACAGAGGTGGGTCTATGAATCGGAAATATATTATTTTACTATTAGTTGTAATCTCTTTATTAACAGCCCTGTCAGGATGCGTGAGCAATCCAAAGACCGAAGCTCCCGAACCTGGTGCCACTCAAAACCAGGTAAACGAGCTTGAAGGGACTATCCGGGTTTCCGGTGCTTTTGCCCTTTATCCCATGATGCTCAAATGGGGTGAAGAATACCAGAAACTGCATCCAAAGGTGAAATTTGATATCAGTGCGGGTGGTGCCGGAAAAGGCATGTCTGATACCCTGGGAGGGCTTGTAGATGTCGGCATGGTTTCAAGACCAATTTCGCCTGCTGAAGAAGAAAAGGGCGCATACTGGATAGCTGTAACAAAGGACGCAGTAGTGCCGACGGTCAACAAGAACAACCCTGAAGTTTCACAACTCAAATTAAACGGTTTGAAAAGAGAGATATTTGAGAAGATATACATCAATGAAACCATAACCACATGGGGACAGGCTACAGGAAATACAGGCATAACTGACAAGATAAATGTATACACACGCTCGGATGCCTGTGGCGCAGCCAAAACCTGGGCAGCTTACCTTGGCAAGTACCAGCAGGAAGATCTCAAGGGTGTTGGCGTGAACGGTGATCCCGGACTGGCCGAGGCGGTCAGGCAGGACAAGCTTGGAATCGGTTATAACAACATAAACTTCGCATATGATGCAAACACCAAGAAGCCTGTTGAGGGCATCGAAATAATACCCCTTGACCTGAATGGAAACGGTAAGATAGATCCTGATGAGAATTTCTATGGAACACTGGACGAGATCGTTGAGGCAATAGGAACCGGCAAGTATCCATCTCCCCCTGCCAGAGACCTTAACCTTGTCACTAAAGACAAACCCACAGGTCTTGTACAGGATTTCATCCAGTGGACCCTGACCGACGGTCAGCAGTACATTCCTGAGACTGGTTATATCATTCTCCCTCAGGAAAAGATCGATGGCGGGTTAGCAAAGGTCCAGTAATAGGAAAGTGTTAATGAATCAGAGAAAATTCAAAGAAAATATTTCAAGCAGGCTGATGCTGGCTGCAACAGTATTTGCCTGCCTGCTTTTTTTCATAATGGTAATTGGTTTGTTTATCAGGTCAAATCCGATACTTACCACTGTTCCCATATTTGACCTTCTCTTTTTACGAGAATGGAGCCCAATGGCAGGAAAATTCGGTTTCTATCCCTTTATCATAGGGACATTATGGGTGACCGGGCTCGCACTGATATTTGCCGTACCTATCAGTCTGCTCAGCTCTATCTATCTTTCAGAATATGCAGGTAAACGACTGCGTGAAGCACTAAAACCGCTGATAGACCTGCTTGCAGGCATACCCTCTGTAGTCTACGGACTCTGGGGCGTGCTGGCAGTGGTACCCTTTATCAAGAATTCCATTGCCCCCACCCTGGGCGTGGATACCATTGGGGGATACAGCATCCTGGCAGGAAGTATCGTCCTCGCCATCATGGTATTTCCCATCATCATTTCGATTACAGGGGAAGTCCTGGGTACAGTATCTGGGGAATTACGGGAAGTATCCCTGGCACTGGGAGCCACCAGATGGCAGACCATAAAGTACGTGGTCCTGAGAAAAGCCAGACCAGGTATCTTTGCTGCTATTGTGCTGGGTTTTTCCAGGGCGTTCGGCGAGACCATGGCAGTGTTGATGGTGGTAGGTAACGTGGCCAAAGTACCCCACTCAGTCTTTGATCCCGCCTATCCCCTGCCGGCACTGATCGCCAATACCTAC
>JAMJFV010000252.1 GCA_023544495.1 ANME-2 cluster archaeon | reverse complement strand
TATGTTTCTGGCTGGCAGAACAACTCTGTACGGGGCTTTTTGACTGATTTTGCTGCCATGCAGGATACCAATGTATCAGCAACTGTGATAAGCGAGAACACTACCGATGATTCTTTTGCAGGGTATTATCCGGACAATACTGATCTCGCTGTAAATGCAACGGGATGGATATCAACCGACACGTTAAGCGGGACAAGTGCATATTCAGGTACCATCGGTAATACACCCGGTTCATTAACAGTATTTTCAGTAAAAAGGAATGATGTGGTGGATTCCTCATGGAATGCTAATTTCAATTATCCAAAAGGCAGTAATGTAGCAGAGGTAATAGTAAAACTGGACAGTATGCTCGTCAGTGCTGCTGATATGGACACAACGGCCATAAAGGCGATAAATGTGAGTATCGATGATAATAGCGGAAACGTTACTGAGGTCTACAGCAGGATCCTGCCATCGAATCCTGAATCCGGGTGGGTGGAGAGTGGAGACATATCGGTCCCAAATCCTGACACCGTGTTCTGGAAAAATGGTGGTTACACTATCAGTATCAGGACAAGGTTTTCAGCTCTGAACACAAAAACGGTCAATATCATGACTGCATATGATAATGTCCATGTGAATGTGTATGAAGTGGATTACAAGAAGTACAATTTCACGTTCTATTTTAATAATACTCCACCAGGTGACCGGTATGACCTGTTCATCGGGTATCAGACGCAAATTGAACCTGCAAATCTTTACATAAAGAACAATTCGCTGTTTGAATTTAAGTCCACCCTTGAGAGCGGTGCATTCACCAGAGCAATAATACCACTGAGCGCACAGGAATTCAATAATGGAAATTTCACCCTGTATATCAAAGACAGTAACGGTCCAGGAGAGACTGTTGCTGATATCGATGTACATGCATCCCATCTGGATATAGAATACCTGTTTGTGCGTTCATACAGGTGGGTGAACAACAGACCGGTCCATTATGCATGTGAGTACTGCCATGCTCCTGATGACCACCATGAATATGCGCTGGGAATTCCGTATTATTTCAGGGGTACTAATTACGTAGGTCAACAGGTGAACGAGTCGACGAACTGGTGTGCACCGTGTCATTACCAGGGTTATGTTAGCGGGGGCAACAGTTACTTTGATATGGTCAATTCCTTCCTGAACCACAGTCTTCCCGTGCCACCTGAGATCACCAGACATCCAGTATACGGTGTCAATGCGTCCATAGACCCTGATTATTATGACCATGCAGGTTTCAGTACGTACAACGACTCGGTATGCTGGACCTGCCATAAGGGTAATCTTTCAGAAGATGCGACCAGTACGGTCTTCATGCACTATGTATCGACTGGTGTTTTGGACGATGTGGATTGTAAGGTCAACAAGACTATAGCACCAGGGCCGGGTCTTAACAACTTTACTGTTACGCTAAACCTGACGAACACTGCTAACCTGAACCAGACCAACCTCAGTGTCTATGACCTGGTCCCTGTCAATTTTACCATCATGAACCCGGTGCCAAATTATAATGGGTCCCTGGCAAATAGATATTACTGGACAATGAATCTCACAACAGGGGAAAGTAAGATCGTGACCTATAGCATGGTGGCAACCGGAAGGTACAACACATCTGATGCTATCACGGTGGGGTTGTTCTAATGAGATACTGCCGCCAGGTTATCTCAATTGTACTGTTACTGTCTCTGTCTTTGCTATTGGGTTCTCCGGTTTCAGCACTTCCCCTGAACCTGCAGCTCGATACTACCGAATATATCAATGGACTGGTATTCTATTCAGATGGGACCTACAGCCTCAGTGATGCCACAGGTTCACTCTATATAACGAATCCATCCCTGAACAATACCATAGCAGATATCAACATTGATTTTACCAGTGGCATTACACCTTCCACTATCCATATCAACAAACTGGGCTGCAATAATACGACCGTGGTATCATACCAGATTAGCAGTTCTGCCATCAGCCTTCCAATATCAGTGGTCGAGACCTTAACACCTGCAACACTCGTACCAGGTATTAACCAGTCTGTAGTTTTCACTGTAACAGTCAACAATTCAGGAACTGAAGATATTAATGTTGTCCAGTTTGACAAGGTATTCCCGTCTGAACTGAACTATCAAAACATTACAGCCACGAATGGCAGCGTGAATTTTACGAACACTACCAATACGGTTGTCTGGACAAACGTTACAATCCATCCTGCATCCACCGTGAGCATGCAAATAATGTTCAGCACTATATCCTCAGCCAGCATTACCGTGCCAGATTCCAACCTTTCATTTACGCTTCCGACCTATTCAGCATCAACATCACTTTCATTGTCCGCTGTCACCATCGCCACGAACTTCACGCTTGAAAAAGAGAAAATTTCCAAAGATAGGTGGAGGGTCGGTTTAAGGGTGTGGGATGAAAGCGAGTTCAATTATTCACTGTATAAGTCTGAGATATATCTCTCAGACACAAT
>JAMJFV010000251.1 GCA_023544495.1 ANME-2 cluster archaeon | reverse complement strand
GGTATAGGCCCGATCGTTACTGCTTCTATCGTGTTGCAGTTGCTGGTTGGTGCGGATGTTATCAAGATGGACCTGAGTAATCCGCAGGACCAGGCTGTCTTCCAGGGTGCTCAGAAGTTACTGGTGTTTGTTATGATAGTGCTGGAATCTTTGCCCCAGATTCTTGGCGGGTATATCCTGCCGGATATTGGCCTGGCAACGATGCTTTCCGCGGATTTTAACCTTTCATCAGCAGGTGGATTGAATCTGGTGGTCTTAATAATCTTTATCCAGATATTCATAGGTGGTACCCTGGTGCTGTTCATGGATGAGGTGGTTTCCAAATGGGGTATAGGTTCAGGAGTCGGCCTGTTCATCGTGGCGGGCGTGTCGCAGCAGATCGTCACGGGTCTGTTCAGTATTACCCGTCCTGGCGGACCTGGCAGCGCTCCTGTAGGGCTGCTGCCAAAATGGTTATTCTTCACTACTGATGTGGGATTGGGTAACCTGCTTGCAGACAGTGCATTCCAGAACGTGTTCATTGAGGGCGGTATACTGGCATTGATCAGTACAATTTTAATATTCCTCATGGTAGTGTTTGTTGAATCTACCCGTATCGAGATACCCCTGGCGCACAGTGCGGTGCGGGGTGCAAGAGGCCGGTTTCCTGTCAAGCTTATCTATGCCAGTGTACTTCCCATGATCCTGGTCAGGGCACTGCAGGCCAATATCCAGATGGTAGGTCTGTTGATGTTCAATAAGGGAATTACCCTATTTGGCGAGTTCAGGGGCAGCACTGCTACCAGCGGACTCATGTATTACCTGGCACCTCTTAACAGTCCCCGGGACTGGATACCCAGTCTGGTGAGCCAGAATTTTGCCGACCTCAATACCCAGTATGCCAATACTACCGGTTTTGTAGCTGCGGATGTGCCGGCTACCTGGCAGATCGGTGTGCATGTGCTTGCAGATGCTACAATGTTGATCTTTGGCGGTATCATATTTGCTCTGTTCTGGGTTGAGACCACTGGTATGAACGCCAAAAACACAGCAATCAAGATACACAATTCAGGTATGCAGATACCAGGATTCCGGCGGAACGTTGATAGTATCGAACGGGTTATGAACCGTTATATTCCAAGGGTTACCATTATCGGTGGTGCGTTCATCGGTCTGTTGACACTGGTGGCCAGCCTGTTGGGCACGCTGGGAGGTGCGGGTGGCACTGGTCTGTTGCTGGCTGTAAGTATTGTATACAGGCTGTATGAGGACCTGGCATCAGAACAGATGATGGAAATGCACCCAATGATGAGACAATTCCTCGGAGGTACCTGAAACAATGATCAATCTTGTATTGCTGGGTGCACCAGGGGCTGGAAAAGGCACCCAGGCAATGAAGATATCTCAGCTGTACAATATCCCGCATATATCCACGGGTGACATTTTGCGGGACAACATTGAAAGAGGTACCCAACTTGGCCTTCAAGCAAAGGAATTCATGGAACGCGGGGAACTGGTACCAGACAGTCTGCTGATAGGGATCATCGAGAACAGGTTATCAGAGCCTGATACTGATAAAGGATTCCTGCTCGATGGTTATCCACGGACCATCCCACAGGCTCAGGCTTTGGGAGATATCCTGGACCATATCGGCAAGGAACTGGATGCTGTGATCGATATTGAAGTACCTGATGATGTCCTGGTAAAAAGACTGGCAGGTAGGAGGATGTGCCGGTGTGGTGCCAGCTATCACGTAATATTTAACCCTCCTGACGTGGACGGAAAATGTGACCATTGTGGCGGGGAACTGTACCAGAGGGATGATGATGCTGAGGATGCCGTTAAGACCAGACTGGTCTCGTATTACGAATTGACATATCCCCTGATCGGTTACTATACTGAGAAAGGACTGTTGAAGTCCGTGAATGGCACCGGCAGTGTGGATGATATATTTAGTGAGATCAACAGCGTAATCGATCTGATCGTGTAACAGGATTTTAATATGGCAAACACAAACTGGAAGCAGACACTGGATAGAGCAGCATTGGCCCTCGGTTTTGGATTGATGCTCGGGATCATTATATTGGGGGAAAGTTTCAGGGTACAGGTAGGGCATGCAGTTGAAATTATGCTTGGCCCCCTGCCCGAGATGCTTCCGTTCCACATTATGCTGTTCGTTATGGCTGCAATTACCGGCCTGTATGCTTCATTGATACAGAAATATACCATGGACTGGGAACTGATGCGCAGGGTACAGGAACAGATGAAGCATTTCCAGCAGGAGTTCAGGGAGGCACAGCTGGCAGATAACCAGGCCAAACTGAAGAAACTTGAAGGACAGCGCTCGGCCATGATGGAAGACCAGATGAAGATGAGCAAACAGCAGTTCAAACCCATGGCATATATCAGTATTATATCGCTGCCACTGTTCATGTGGGCGTACCTGTTCATAAGCCAGCATCCTAATCCAACATTGGTATTCCCATTTTGGGGTGAGAAGATACTGACCGGATTTGCACTTGGTCCTATCCAGTACTGGATATACTGGTACTTTATCTG
>JAMJFV010000250.1 GCA_023544495.1 ANME-2 cluster archaeon | reverse complement strand
CGCCCGTTCAATACATACGGGCCTTTCCAGAAGTCAACCGGGGAAGGTGGCGTGGTTTCGATATTCGTCCTGAAAGAGCTCAATGGTGAAGTGCTGAACATCTACGGGGACGGAACTCAGACCCGGGACCTGATGTATGTAGAGGATTGCGCAGAGTTCGTGGTACAGGCTGCATATTCTGATGCTGCTAATGGGGAGCTATTGAATGCCGGGCTTGGCGAGGATATCACGATAAATGACCTTGCTGCGCTGGTATGCAAGGATGCGGGGCGAATCCGGCATGTCGAGCATATCCATCCGCAAAGTGAGATACCGAAGCTTGTGTGTGATTATTCGAAGGCTAAACGGTTGCTGGGGTGGGAACCGAAGATATCCCTAATAGAGGGGATTGGGAAATTTAGAAATTGGATGAAGGGTACGAATAATCAGTGATGGACATGGATTTCATACCATATGGCAAGCAGTGGATCGATGATGACGACATAGATGAGGTTGTCAACGTCCTTAAAAGTGACTGGGTCACAACAGGTCCGAAGATCAAGGAATTCGAGGATGCGCTGTGCTCTTATATTGGATGCAGGCATTGTGTGGCTGTCAACAGCGGGACAAGTGCATTGGACATTGCGGTCCAGTCACTGGATCTGCCCAAGGGTAGCGAGATCATTACAACTCCGTTCACATTCGTTGCAACATCCAATGCCATCCTCTATAATGGTCTGAAACCTGTATTTGCAGATATTTGCAGTGATACGTTCAATATCGATCCAATTTCAATACGAGAAAAGATAACAAAGGATACAAGAGCGATCATCTATGTGGATTATGCCGGACAACCATGCGACATTAAAGCGATAAAGGATATTGCAGATGAATTTGATCTATTTTTAATAGAGGACGCCTGCCATGCTTTAGGTGCGGAATATAATGGAAGGAAGGTAGGAAATTTTGCAGATATGACAGTCTTTAGTTTTCATCCGGTGAAACATATTACCACGGGAGAGGGTGGGGCGGTTGTAACAAATAACAGGGAACTGTATGATAAAATGTTACTTTTGCGAAGTCATGGTATCGATAAAAATGCACACGAACGATACGGTCCGAATGCATCATGGGCATATGATATGAAATATCTAGGGCGTAATTATCGGATCACTGATTTTCAGGCAGCGCTTGGCATATCACAATTAAAGAAGATTGATAAATTTATAGGTAGGCGTCAGGAAATAGCTGATAAGTATAATGAGGCTTTTGCAGATGTTCCTTACATAACACCTCAAAGCACTGTATCAAGTATGAAGAATGCATGGCATCTTTACACCATACTTCTTGATAGTGGTATATATCGCAATGATTTTTTTGCAAAAATGAGGGAAAAGAACATTGGTGTGAATTTGCATTACATTCCAATATATAAATTTACATATTATAAGAATAATTTCAAGTTAAATGATGATGAGTATCCTGTAACAGAGGACATATTTAATAGAATAATCACATTACCATTGTTTCCTTTGATGCGGGATGAAGATGTTTTAAGTGTTATTGATGCTACAGTGGCTTCAATAAAAGAACTGTCTAATTCTGGGAGATGATCTTATGAAACACCCATTTATTGTTGGTAAAAATATATACTTAAGAGGTCTTGAAAAATCTGATCTTGAAGGTGATTATTTTCAATGGTTAAATGATCAGGATGTAACAAAGTATATGGATTCTGGCAATTTCCCAAATACCATCGAAAATATGGAGGAATTCTATCGCAATACTGTGTTAAGGGGTAATAATGTCATTTTTGCGATTGTCGATCTTGAGTCTGACAAGCATATAGGAAACATAAAATTGGGTCCTATTAATTGGATATCAAGAATCTCACCAGTGGGAATAATGATAGGTGATAAGGCTTACTGGGGAAAAAATTATGGCACTGAAAGTATGGAGCTTGTTTTGAATTATGCCTTCAACAAGCTGAATTTACATAAAATAACGTTGGGTGTCGTAGCAAATCACGATGCAGCAACAAAGGCTTACGAAAAAGCAGGATTTAAGCTCGAAGGTAAAGCTAAAAGTCAATTTTATCTCGATGGTAAATATTGTGATACATTATATATGGCCATATTGAGAGATGAATTTATGTCCAGAGTGGAGTAATGCTTTCATCAAGTTGTTGGTTGCAGTTTAATTGGTAATGATTGAAACGATCAATGGATATTAAAAATGGATAAAAACAAGATCGCATTGGGAACTGTACAGTTCGGATTGGATTATGGTATTAGCAATAAAAAAGGACAGATACCAGAAAAAGAGGTGTTTGAGATCCTTGATGAGTCCATAAGATCTGGAATTGAAGTTCTTGATACGGCTTATGCATATGGGAATAGTGAACTGGTAATCGGGAATTTCATTAAAAAACGTGGAAATGTATTTAAAATCATATCTAAATTGCCAGAATGTGATCCGAAAGATGTGATAAACGTATTTGAATCTTCATTAGAAAGGCTTGGTGTTGACGGGCTATACGGGTATATGTGTCACAGCTTCCAGCATTGCATG
>JAMJFV010000024.1:11657-18273 GCA_023544495.1 ANME-2 cluster archaeon | reverse complement strand
CATGATTACTTTTATGTCATCTGATATCTTTTTTATAGTGTCACATGATTACTTTTATGTCATCTTAATTTTCAATCCAATTATTTAAATGTTTTAACAAAATGTTATGTGAGTAAATGCCTGTGAAAATATCAGTCAATGACTTATGTACGGGATGCGGACGCTGCAGGGATCTCTGCCCAAAAGGCCCCATTATCTGGGATATTCGAACGATGGAAGATGGCAGAGTTGTGTATTATGCAAGAGAACCTGTTTTTTGTCTGTTTTGCAAGCGATGTGCGGGAGCCTGTCCTGTAGGTGCGATAACTGTATTGAACATATCAGGAAATGCAGAAAAATAGTCCATGTTTAGGCTGGTTTGTACAAAACCGTGCGAATGTATATTTACTGAAACAATAGTTATAATAATTAATGAAATCAATGTTGTTTAAGTAGATGTTCTTTGAGAGCCCGGAAAATCATACTATTGTGTAATTATCAACTGAAGTGGAACCATGATAAAGGAACCTGTAAAACTGCTGGATGATGAAGGATTGACGTTTTTGACCTGCATGCAGTGCGGGACATGTACCGGAAGTTGCCCTTCCGGACGGTATACCAGCCTGAATACCCGACGTATTGTACTGGCTGCAAGACGGAATAAGGATGTATATCATGATGAAGACCTGTGGATGTGCACTACCTGTTACCAGTGCCAGGAGCGCTGTCCCAGGGGCATCAGGATAACTGACGGGATACTGGTACTGAGGACGGAATCGGTACATATGGGACTCATGCTTCCTGACCACCGTAAAGTGGCCGGACTGGTGATAGAAAAAGGCCATGCAGTACCGATAAATGATGCCAACAGGGATAAACGAAAGAAACTGGGGATGGACGAGCTCCCCGAGACTGTCCACAAGTACCCGGATGCCCTTGACCAGGTAAAAAAACTGCTAAAAGCTACCGGTTTTGTACAACTGGTCCAGGATAAGGGACGAAAAGATACGGAGGGAGGAGAGTGAAACCTGTATCGCTGTTCCTGGGTTGTATCATCCCCAACCGGTACCCTGGCATCGAAAAGGCCACAAAGCTGGTACTGGACGGACTGGGTATCGACTGGACTGACCTGGCCGGTGCGTCATGCTGCCCGGCTCCGGGTGTGTTCAGGTCATTAGATAAGGTCACATGGCTGACCCTGGCGGCCAGGAATATCGTATTATCAGAGCAACTGGACCGGGATGTTCTGACGATATGCAACGGGTGTTTCGGTTCCCTGTCGGATGCCAACCATGAACTCAAGCATGACCAGGGTCTGGCCGGTCAGGTCAATAAACATCTTGCTCAGGTGGATATGAAATACAACGGCTCAGTTGAGGTCCGCCATATCATCGAGTTCTTATCCAGGGAAATCGGACCCGCGAAGGTCAAAGATGCTATCAAGCATCCGCTTGATCTGAAGGTGGCATTACACTATGGCTGTCATCTTATCAAACCTTCAAAGCAACGGGACCTGGGGACCGTGGAGAACCCGGTTTTCTTTGATGAACTGGTAGAAGCCCTGGGTGCAAAGAGCATAGATTACGAGGATAAGATGGCATGCTGCGGAGCTGGTGGAGGTGTTCGTTCCGCACTGCTTGACAAGTCACTGGAAATGGCAGATGCAAAATTGTTACATATTGCCGAAGCAGGAGTAGACTGTATCGTCAATGCATGTCCCTTCTGTCACCTGCAACTGGATTTCGGGCAGGTAGAGATCAAAGATACGTTCGGGCATGAATACCATATCCCGGTGCTGCATTATTCCCAGTTACTGGCAATTGCAATGGGGCATTCACCTGAAGAAGTAGGTGTGGATCTGAATTTCATCACAAATGCACAGTTCATTGACCGTTTAAGGGAGTGAGGTGATAATGACTGGTGGCAAGATAGGCGTGTACCTGTGCAGGTGTGGCGGCAATATCTCGGATGTTATCGATATTGAGAACGTGGCCAGGGCAATTGAAGGAAAGGACAATGTGACATCGGTAACCATCCAGGATTATCTGTGCAGCTCTGCCGGCCAGGGTTCCATTGAACAGGATATCAGGGACGGTAAAGTGGATAAGGTGGTCATAGGTTCATGTTCTCCCAAACTCCATCTTGATACGTTCAGGAAAATGGCCGAAAAAGCGGGCATCAATCCCATGATGCTGGAAATAACCAACCTGCGGGAGCAGGATTCGTGGGTACATCCTGACGAACCAGGGCAAGCTACCAGCAAGGCAAAGTCCCTGATAGCTGGAGCAGTGTCCAGGATGGCTGCATTGTCTGAACTTGCACCCATAGAAAAGGACCTGGTTGACAGGGTACTGGTGGTTGGCGGTGGTATTGCAGGCATAACCACGGCGCTGGAACTGGCAGATGACCATGAAGTGGTCCTGGTGGAGAAGGAGCCCTTTATCGGCGGTCATATGATAGGGCTGTCCAAGACCTTTCCCACGTATGATTGTTCCCAGTGCACCCTTACACCGAAGATGGTGGCAGTATACAACCATCCTAACATTACCATGTTCACAAACACGGTAGTGGATGGCGTAAAGGGAAATGTGGGTGACTACACGGTTACGTTAAAACATTCTCCAAGGTACGTAGATGTGGAAGCATGTACCTCATGCGGCAGGTGTGCTGCAAAATGCCCAAAAGATGCCATTTTCCTTCCTTTTGCACAGGCCATTCCCCAGGCTTATATTATTGACCGGGAAAAATGCATTGATTGCGGAGCATGTGTGAAGGTATGTCCCGTTGATGCGGTCAGGCTTGATGATGAGGTCCGGACCGATGACGTGAGCATTGGTTCGGTGGTGATTGCTACTGGTTTTAAGCCATTTGATGTATCGCGTATCGAGGAATATACTACCGACCATCCCGATATTATCACAGCAGTGGAGTTCGAGGACATGCTCTCTGCGAAAAGCCACACGGGCATGAGGCTGCAGAGATCTGACGGGACGCTACCCAACCGGGTGGCTTTCGTGTTATGTGTGGGCAGCCGGGATTTCGAGAAGTATAACAAATATTGCAGCCGCGTATGCTGTTTGTATTCCATGAAACAGGCGCATCTGGTAAAGAAGATGAACAAGGATGCCGAAGTGACGATATTCTACATTGATATGCGGGCTGCAGGACGCCGGTTCGAAGAGTTCTATTACAATACCCAGAAGGAGGGGGTACAGTTCATCAGGGGCAGGATAGCGGAAATAACACCTACAAAGGACGGAGACTTGAAGGTGAGGTATGAAGATACCCTGCTCAATTCCAAGGAGGAGGATGTGTTTGATATGATAGTGCTGTGCCCCTCACTGGAAGCGGCCGAAGGGTCGCAGGAACTGGCCCGGCAGTTGAATGTCCCGATAGGGGATGATGGTTATATCGAGGAAAAGCATGTGAAGATCGATCCGGTCAGTTCGTTGAACCAGGCGGTGTACATGGCTGGTTGCTCAATAGGTCCCAAGGACATCCATGATTCGGTGACCGACGCTATCAGTGCCGCACATAAGACCCACCAGTTTCTGGGGAAGGGCAGGATCGCCATATCCCCTGAGAAACCGATCATTAATGACCGGTGTAACGAGTGTGGTATTTGTATTCAGGAATGTCCTTATGGTGCTCTGTCCGGACCGGGCAGACCCGTGCTTGAACCGCTGGCATGTATAGGATGTGGTATATGCGCAGCAGTGTGCCCGCAGCAGGCTATTGATATTCAGAATTATTCTCGCGAACAGATCAAAGCACAGATAAAAGGAATGCTTGAAGCAGGGCCTGGAATAATTGTGTTCATTGACCCGGCCGCATATGCTGCGGCTGACCTGGCAGGAGTGAACCGCACATCGTATTCATCAAAGATACTCTTCGTGCAGGTGCCGTCCATCCATATCCTGGATGCGGATATCGTGAACTTTGCTTTTGAGAGCGGAGCCAGAGGTGTGATGCTGGTTGAGGGGACTACTGATGAGCGGCTGGTGGAGCGGTCTAAGGCGCTGTATACTATGCTGAAGAAAGAGACACGCGAGTATAAAAAGCCTATCAGGTATTCGCACGTGGAAACGGCACAATATGAAAAGATAGGAAATCTGTTCAATATGTTTGCTGAATCAGTTAAGGATTAAAATGATCAATAGCTTGAAATTAGGCAGCTATTGGTCATTTTCTATCGCGATATTTCCTGAGGTTTCAACATCGTGTTCAAAGGTTATTTTTTATCACATCGCCTTCAATATCTTTAATATCACCGTCAATTTTTCTGATTGATGATGTAATAACTCTGTTTGAGAATAATCTGTATATAGCTTCGATAATGAATGCCATCCCGACCATGATAACCAGTACCCATATTTTTTTTGGAGAGACCATCCATATCTGCGTGATCAATGTTCCCAACGCAGAAATGCATAATAGTACACCGAACATTGACAGCCATCTCTTACTGTTTGTTAAGTCCGCCAGTGATCAAACCAGGTCCAAATGCCTGATTCAAGAATTCAACGGTCCCACCCCGGCATGGAAAAGTCACCGACAGCCTGGCATATGAATATGATGTTGTTAACGCCACTATACCTGCAAGGGCAAAAGCGACTGGTGTTCCTCCATGAGCTAGCTGTGCAGCCAGACCGAGCACGGCAAATATCCCACCTCCAACCATACCTCCGATGGCAATGGATAATATGGACCAGTATCCGAGGCTTTTTCTTTCCGGCAATGGATTGCTCTTAAAACATTCAAGCATTTGCATGTTTGTGGTCCTAGCTGAGTTTAAACATTGAATATCCATTGTACCATTTGCATGGTGCCAGGATATGTATTGGGCTTTTTTGCTTTTTTAGCGAAGTCAAGTAGACTTCTTGCTTCAATCCCCTTTAATAACACAAACAACTGCAGTCTTTATATCCCGTTTCTGTTCATTACACCTGCGCAGGAAATAACCCAGCCAACCCTTACCGTAGGGGATATACCCGCAGACCTTGTACCCTTCCCGGGCGAGTTCCTCTTTCCGTTTGTCATGCGCACCCATCAGCATCTGGAACTCGAAATTCCGGGGATGGTCCCGGTTCAATTGCCTGGCCAGGTCAATAAGCTCATCATCATGGGTAGCCACTGCAATAAGCTCGGGTCCACCGTTCCTGAACATCATCTCCATCTGGTCTTCGTAGGCTTTCCTGATATCATCATGTTTCCTGATAGCTATATCAGCCAGTTCTTTGTACGCACCTTTACACAGGCGTATCTTTCCACCTATTGCCGAGAGATCTTTCAGGTCACCCGGCGTCCTGAACAGGTATGCCTGAATGGCCAGTCCTATGTTCTTATTTTCACGATAGAGTTGTTTGTAGATGTCAATGATATTCTGGGTATAAGCACTCCCTTCCATATCAATCCATACAAAAATACCAAGGTCGGCTGCTTTCCTTATAAGCGGTTCTATCGTCCCGGTGCATGTCTGCACATCTTTCATAAGACCCAGCTGGGTGAGTTTGATGGAAATGGCACTGTCTATCTGTTCCTGTTTGATGCCGTCCAGGAGCCTGCTATATTCTTCAGCTGAAGCTTCTATCTCAGCAATATCCTCGTTATGCTCTCCCACATGATTGATAATACCGGTTATTCCACGCGTATTTGCGTATCTTGCCCTCTCAACTGCATCTTCAAGATATTCGCCGGCAACCCAGCGTTTCGCCAGATGTATCAGGATACCCATATAATTACTCCATTCCGAAAATCCGTATGAATACATTAGTAATATCACGTTAAAAAAGTTTCCATCTTTATCCTCTCAAATAACCATCCGGTTCAATTATTATACCCTTCACCTGGAAATATATCCTAAGAGGGCCTATTGCGTTCCCTTCAACGCAACAATCCATAAGAGGGCTCTATTGCGTTCCCTTCAACGCAACGATCCATAAGAGGGCTCTATTGCGTTCCCTTCAACGGCAACGATCCATAAGAGGAAACTATAAGTAACTTTGAAATGAATTTATTTTTGGGGAATTTCACATGAAATTAAATATCTTAATTGCTTTTATCCTTGTATCTGCAGTACTGATAAGTGGATGCACACAATCTGCAGATGATAACACCATTGTTATCGGGTCCAAGCAGTTCCAGGAATCATATATCCTTGCACATATGATATCCCTCCTGCTTGAAGAAAATGGGTACAAAACAAATGTGAAAGAAGGATTGGGTGGCACCTTTGTCAATTATGAGGCCCTGAAACAGGGTCAGGTCAATACGTATGTGGAATATACAGGGACAGCATACAGCCAGATATTGAATAAACCACCACTTGAGGTATGGGACCCACAGGTGGTCTATGAAGAAGCAGAAAAAGGTTTGCTTGAACGGGATGGCGTGCTCATTATAAGCAATCTGGGTTTTGAGGATGCATATGCTATAGCGGTCAGGGAAGATTGGGCGCAGGCAAATAATGTATCCAGGATCAGTGAGCTGGAAGAATTTGCACCGGAAATGGTAATTGGCACTGACCCTGAATTTGCACAACGGGAAGACGGTCTTCCTCGCATAGAAGAGGTATATGGTTTTAAATTCAAAAATTACCGGCAGGGTCTGGCAACCATCATGTACGAAGCTATCAAAC
>JAMJFV010000024.1:0-11647 GCA_023544495.1 ANME-2 cluster archaeon | reverse complement strand
CCAGGAATGATTTGTTCAATCTCAGGATATTGGAAGATGATCAGAATGCCTTGCCACCCTATGATGCTATAATTATTATGACTGAAAAGTTCGCATCTGAAGATCCGCAGGTTGTTGAGATCATCATGGAACTGGACAACAGAATTGATACTGATTCAATGCGGGAACTTAATTATCAATATGATGTAGATAAAAAAGAAGCAAGAGACGTTGCCAGGGATTTCCTCGTACAGCAGGGATTGATCGCTGAAGAGTAATTCAATCCTCTTTGATTTATTTATACAACATGCCATGATTCATAGATAGCCATGCCTACACAACGACTATTCGACAGGATTAACTCCGTACATCTTCAGCAGGTAACGAAACAATACGGCGAACACGTTGCAGTTAAACAGTTAGACCTTGAAATACAGGGCGGAGAACTGTTGATACTTATAGGTCCCAGCGGTTCTGGAAAGACCACTACCCTCAGGATGATAAACCGGCTTATTGAACCGGACGAGGGGGTAATAACGATAAACGACCATAACATCATGGATTTTGACCCTGTCAGGCTGCGAAGGAACATCGGTTATGTCATCCAGGATATCGGTCTTTTTCCCCATATGACCATCAGGGAGAATATAGGGCTGGTCCCCCGTCTTGAGGGATGGTCCGGCCAGGAGATCTCAGACAGGGTAAGACATCTCCTTGATTTTGTATCGCTTTCACCCGAATCCTTTATGGACAGGTATCCCCGTCAGTTAAGCGGCGGTCAACAGCAGCGTATCGGACTTGCCCGGGCACTTGCCATGGACCCGCCCTTATTGTTAATGGATGAACCTTTTGGAGCACTTGACCCCATCCTGAGAAAGCAGCTGCAGGATGAGTTCAATATAATAAAACAGGAGATAGGCAGGACAATATTGTTTGTTACGCACGATATTGATGAAGCATTCAAACTGGGAGACAGGATCGGTATAATGTCTGATGCCAGACTCATACAGATAGGTACTCCTGAAGAATTGATCCTGCACCCGGAGAATGAACTGGTGTCTGATATTGTTGATGCGAAAAAGAAATTCAAGCATATGGACACCCTCAGGGTAAAAGATATGATGTCTCCTATTACTGATACATATCTATTTGATGCTGGAATGACCGCACAGGATGCTGTCAAACGGATGACACAGACCAATGTGGAACTGGCTATCGTACTTGATAACTCTGTCCCGGTGGGGTATGTTGAGATGGCACACCTTGTTCAACAAATATACTATGATGTGACACTCCGGGATATTGTAGAACCAATCCCCATTTTTTCATCAAATGACCATATTGCATCGGCTTTGGAGAAATTAAAGGACAGAGGCGGATCATTAGGTCTTGTGATGGAAGCAGAACGTCCATCGGGACTTTTTTTCTTAAATGACGTGCTCCTGAGACTCATTTGATCATTATTGCACAGGGTGGGATACGTGGAACATTTCATCATGCAGGTCGTGGATGTGTGGGATTCACAATTGTTGACCATGCGAACATTTGAGCATTTGTATATGTTCAGTATTGCGCTATTTTCAGCCACGATCATTGGTATCGGTATAGGTATCATTGTATTCCTCCATCCAAAAATTGCGGATACGGTATTGAATATCCTCAATACAATCGAGACTCTTCCCGATATTGCACTTCTGGTACTCTTGCTCCCGTTCCTTGGTTTAGGGGCAAAGCCTACTATTGTCGCTTCAATCCTGTATTCGATCCTGCCTATCACCCGGAATACCTATGTAGGTCTAAAAAGTGTCAATAAAGAGTATATCTACATCGCACAGTCAATAGGACTGTCATCAAACGAGATATTGCTGAACGTAAGGATCCCAATGGCGCTACCGCTCATTGCAGGGGGTTTCAGGATCGCCCTGGTATTCACAATGGGCTTAATTACCCTGGGCGGTCTTATTGCAGCAGGCGGACTGGGGACGGCGTTACAGACAGGTATTTACCTGTATGATGTGGATACCATTCTGGTCGCAGGATTATGGACCGGAGTGCTTGCAGTAATTCTGGATGCAGTTGCAGGTATCATTGAAAGCAGACTTCAGGTGAGGTATGGAATATGGTGATCTTTTCCGTTATCACAGATGCTACGGTTGAGCATATTATCCTCGCCTATTCCGCTCTTTTCGTGAGTATCGTCATAGCTATTCCACTGGCATTTGCCTCATTGTATAGTACCAGGCTGGCTTCGATCGTAATAAAATTTGCAAACCTTGCCCAGGCGGTACCGAGTTTTGCGGTTGTTGCAATTGTAGTTCCGCTTATTGGAATAGGCTTCACCCCTGCTGTGATAGCTATTATGCTAAGGGCCTTGCTTCCCATTATTAAAAATACCTATATTGGTCTGTCCAATATTGATCCGTTATTCATAGAATATGCTAAAGGTATCGGATTGACTGATTGGCAGATCAACCGTTATATCAGGATACCAAATGCATACCCGGCAATGTTCGCCGGCATTAAATTTGCAGCTATTCTGGCGAACAGTATCGCGATACTGACTGCAATTATTGGTAGTGGTGGACTGGGAGAATTGGTATTTGAAGGACTGATCGCTTTTAACACTGATAAGATCCTGGCGGGAGCCCTTCCTGCGATCATTCTTGCGTTTTTCATCGATGTGTCTTTTTCAATCCTTGAGAGGATATTGACGCCAGTATATCTTAAAAGTTGAATCGATTTTAGAGATGGGATGAAAATATCATGGAAAACATACGAATTTAAGGCATTTTTAAATAATATTGAATTTATATTTATTAAAAACAATTAGAAATGATAAAAAATCAAAACATTTATGAGAATACAAGAAAAAGGATTACCCCGAATTGATTCTTTGGGCAAATACTTTAATCAGGTATTAACATTTATGGTATAAAACCATACAGTGTGTTGCCGATAGGTGTATAGAATGCAATGGGCAGAAATATATTCAGCTAGAGCTACCTTTTTAATTTTATTTTTATTGGCCCTACTGCCAGTTGCAGATGCATTGAATGGTGATTGCTTAAGCTGTCATGATAGTACAGCGCCCTATCTTGATGTTAATATATCAGCTATGAATGCCAGTGTGCATGCTAATTTGAACAATGGGACACCGTATAATGTATCCATAGATCCGTTGAACCGGGCATGCTGGGCATGTCATGGTAACGGGACCCCACCAGCCGAAAACCACTCAGATGGTGCTGTGAACGCTACCAATCCTGCCAATTACACCAATCCTCTGAATTGTAATGAGGGAAATTGCCATATAAACGGGACACTCCCCGGCAGTAATATCAGTGGGCCATCTATTCCCATTGTACTTGAACATGTTCAGAATATAAATCTATCCACCGATATCGATACTTTTGATAATTGCAGCTATTGCCACAATCAGAGCCTCACATCCAGGATACTGAACGACAACGATGCATCGAATGTTACTCTCCTGTCCAATGTATCCCATTATGCTAAAACCTCTGCTCTTATCGATACGATCGGTGATTGCAGCCTTTGTCATAAGAACGCGAGTGTGGGTGTCCAGTGGAATGTTTCTGATCAAATACGGCATCCTGTGAATAAATCAGCTGGTTTTTGCAGGAACTGTCATGGTATCGGTGCCATTTTCCATAAAGAGGGTCTGTCCACTGCTGCTGATATCCATACCTGGGGATTTGACTGGGAAGGTGATGGTGCAGATTACGAAGTTCAATCCGGCCAGCAACGGCAGGATAACGAAGGGTGCTATGCCTGCCATAATGAGACCGGGCCAGCCACAGTAATGGGGATTACTACTGATAATAATACCAGGATATGCGAAGAATGTCATTATGCTGTTTCTGCGGGACCGTTCAATTCCAGCATCAATCTCCGCAGTGATATGAACAGCACGATACCCAGGGTCTTCAATCATATCAATGATTCTGGTGCAAAGGTTGAAGTTTCCAATATGAACCGGTACTTCGGCAGCAGTACAAACATCAGTACACCCTCCTCCTGTTATGCTTATAATTTCAGTACAGATGCAGGGACCTGCCATGGTGTAAGTAATGCGAATAATTCCGGCGGTTACTATGCCTTCAGACAGTTCTGGAGTGCATTGGACAACACCATGCGTCCCTATCGGTGGACCCAGACCATTGATCATCTGCCTAATACCTCTGACTGCCGGACCTGTCACCTTGGAGCAAGTCCTGCCGGGACCTTTGTTGAAAATGCTTCGTGGGGCTACCCGATGAATGTCAGCAGCACAAGACCCACGATAGGTATTCATTTAAATTCCAGTGCTCAGGCGAGTGACTGCTGGAATTGTCATGTTGCCAGCAGCGGCCAGCCAAAGGACTTCCATGATGTTAATATCACTAGTGGTGGGGGTCCTGATTGTATCAGCTGCCATGATGTAAATAAACCCTATGCAACCAGGTATGTGGATGTGGGTGCATTAAATGGCAGCAAGAACAGCAACCTTGCTATTCACAGACAGCTAAACAGCAATATGTCACTAACCGCTATTACCACAACAGGTAATCCAAATAACAGTATCTGCTGGGGCTGTCATGATAGTACCGGTTATGTCACTTCAGGCATGGGTGACAGGTTTGAAAATCCATATACATGTTATGATTGTCATGGTGGTACTCCACCATATGCCAATGTCAGCGAAGCACCCACTGTATATGTACATTTTGTGAATGGAAGTCTGAAAGCAGCTTCCAATGCATCAGATAATACCAGTTCCTGTCTCTACTGCCACAATGCATCCGAGATGCAGGTCTCATTTAACGAAGGTACTGACAGTTTCAATTCCACGATATCACTTGCTTCCCACTACGGAAAGCAAAGGACTGATCTCAGGACCTGGGACGGGGGTGTAAATTGCAGTTACTGCCACCAGGAACCGGGCAATAATTTTACGGCAGCAATGCTCAATCCCACATTCAATGCCAGTGTTCCTGACCATAGTCTGAATGCCAGTTCCTGGGGAGCAACATCACCGAACTGTACCAATGCATCATGTCATAATGGCGGATGGATGCACAACATGAGTTTGACCAAACCCGTGCTTGTCCTTGAGAATACGACTCTGTGTACCGGTTGTCACGATGGGGTGAGCTATCCTGTCACTACCGGTGCGAAAGAACAGCACAACGGTTCGGTCAACTGTACTGAATGTCACCTGGCGGTGAAACAGGATATCCACGGTGTCAAATACCTGCAAACGGATGATACGTACAGCACATCCAATACCAGTGTTGTTAACTGTGTCCGCTGTCACAGTAACAATACCACGCTTGCCAACTTCACCCCGACCAGACCGCTCATTGCCAATACCAGCAGCATGTTCACTCATAGCGATAACATCAAGAATGGCAGCCGGTGGAACAGCACTGCATACTGGAACAGCACCAATGAAGCCTGTGAATACTGTCACAATGATACCAGGCACAGTGATCCTGCAACTGGTCTTATCGAGAGTATCCGCAACGGACAGGCACTGAACATGACCGTCACCAGTACCAACATCTGGTGCCGCGGTTGTCATGTCAATGCTGCACCCTATTATAATGGTACCCGGTGGACACCGGTACCACCCACCATTGCGATAAACAATATTAAAAATACGACTGCCTGGGACGGGTCCGGTCTATCATGGTACAACCACTCGTTCATGGCTGGCAATTTCAATGATACAGCCTGCCTGTCCTGTCATGGCAACCTGTTATCGGGGTCACCTACCACGAAAGAATTTGTGCATAGAGTTGGGGTGGGGAGTTACGGTGTTGATTGTATCTCATGTCACGATATTGGCGGGTCTGCACCAAAGATCAATTTCACTGCGATGAATGATTCACGTTCCATTCACCAGAATATACAGAATTCGAGTGATATCAATAACCCGTACGGGACGGTCAATGACACCAACAAGATATGCTGGGCATGTCACATCAACAACGCTACCTATCCTGCAACGGTGACGTCACACGCTGACCGCCTGGGTGAATTCAACGGCATTGAACCCTATACCTGTGAGGAATGTCATGCCGGGACCAACAAACCTGCTAACCTTTCAGGTCCGGGTGTAATTCCCGCGGTGGTTGAGCATTTCTATGGTGGTGACGAGCTCAAAGCCGGGAACGGGACTGATAATATGTCGTCCTGTGTGGTATGTCACAATCTGACTGAGATGAAACTCCTTGATATCGGTCCTGCGGGTGCAGACCCGGCAGACCGGACGAATGATAGTTACCTTATCGCTCACTACGGCAGGAAGAGAACTGACCTGCGTACCTGGTCAGGTGGCGTGAATTGCAGCTACTGCCACCAGGCAGGGTCAGCATTCAACAGTACCAGCATCATGCTCAATCCCACATTCAATGCCAGTGTTCCTGACCATAGTCTGAATGCCAGTTCCTGGGGAGCAACATCACCGAACTGTACCAATGCATCCTGTCATAATGGCGGATGGATGCACAACATGAGTTTGACCAAACCCGTGCTTGTCCTTGAGAATACGACTCTGTGTACCGGTTGTCACGATGGGGTGAGCTATCCTGTCACTACCGGTGCGAAAGAACAGCACAACGGTTCGGTCAACTGTACTGAATGTCACCTGGCGGTGAAACAGGATATCCACGGTGTCAAATACCTGCAGCAGGATGGTCTGAATTTCAGCACATCCAATGGCAGTGCGGTCAATTGCACCACCTGCCACCAGGGAGCAGGGTTATTCGGTGCACCAACCCTTGGTCCCCTCTCCCACAGCAATGTCAACGGCGGCCAGAGATGGGATAACTACTGGACAGATAATCTGACCGGCTGTATCTACTGCCATAATGATACCAAACACACGTCTGAGGCCCTTGGCAATCTGGATATTCTCAGAAATGAACCAGTATACTTTACAGGCATGATATGCTCGGCCTGCCATTATAACGATTCAAGTTCCGTGTATTATAATAATATCACCCGGTATCTCAAGCCAATACCCCCTGAGATACTGAACGGCACAAACTGGAACGGCACAAGTACCAACTATTTCAATCATTCATTGTCCGATTATACGGATGCCTCCTGCAAATTCTGTCATCAGAACACATCTTCAGTGCCCGCAGACACACCACAGATGGCACATGATGTCTACAGTGGTGTTCTGGCCAACTGCGGACTATGTCATGATATCGGTAGTCCGGGGGCAACCACGCATATTGATATCAGTAACCTGAGTATGCACAGGAATGCGAACATCAGTGATGGTGTCAATGTAATATCGAACCTCGATTGCCAGGAATGTCACTATGACACTTCTATCATGTTGCCGGGCCAGGTACCTGCACGTAACTGTACCGAATGCCATGTGGATAACGTAACCCTTACCATGCCTGCTAACCATATTGTATACAATCACAGACCCGCAGCAAATATATCAACGACCGTGGATTGTGAAGCCTGTCACAAGAACAGCCTGAATGCATATAGCCCTCTTTCAACCACAGACAGTGATTCAAGTAACATTTCCCATTATGGTACCAATACCAGCCTTATCAATACCAGTAATTGTGTGAACTGTCACATGATGGGTGGTACTAATTCCACCTGGGGAAATGCTCCACCGGTGGCTGCCCATAACAGGACCGGAAACTGTACAAGCTGTCATTCATCCACCGGGCTGCAGGTTATCGATTTCCATAACAATTCCCTTGAAAAACCACTGGCAAACACCTGTGTCAAGTGTCATACGAACCAGACCAATGTTACAAAGTATGATCTTACCGGACTTGTCCAGACCCATTATCCAGATGCACCCGCCAATAAAGCAAACACTACCAGCATCAGCCCGTATACCTGTGAACTATGCCATAATGTAAGTACAGCATTCACAGGTGCACTGCATAATTCCACATTCCGGCGAAATACGGTAAATGGTGTCAATGGCACCTGTTATGAATGCCATTCCATGGCAGGATCATTTACGTATAAAGCAGCACCTGTGAACCATATTGATGTACTCATCCATGATAACCTGTCCAGCGTACTGGAGGTCAACTGTACCACATGCCACAATGTTACCGGTGCCGGTATTTTCCATTATGCCCAGTGGCCATTGGGTGAAGTACAGCAACCTTCATGGGCCGGGTGGACCAACGGCAGCAAGGTCAACTGTACGGGCTGCCATGTAGCATACAACAACTCAGCCCCATTCTATGCACCACCCCCAACCCACAGTCCGGGATATACTCTTGACAGTTGTATACAATGCCATACACAGGCGAACAACTCTACTGACCCCGCATATCCGGTGGAGCTTCATAATGTCTCAGGTGGGGACCCCACCAATTGTATAGGGTGTCATAATGAAGGTAATGACCCCGCAGGAAAAACACCACCGGTAAATGCCTCTGCACTCGAAGCTGGAATCCATGAGAACCTGAATGGCGCCAATATCTCCAATAATACCAACCTGGCATGCTATGCCTGCCACTGGACCGGAATAACGCCACCGGTCCATCCAACGAAAGATGTCTATACACCTAAGATATGCGAGGACTGTCACGGTACCACACTATCTTTCTTCTCCGCACCCCTCATCGCAGAGCACAGACCGGGAGCCCTGGATGTTGAGACCAATTCTACCACTGCATCATGTGTCGTATGCCATAACAATAGCGTGAATACGTCCGTCGGCAGCTATACCAACATAACAGACCGGGTATCACATTACGGCACAACCCAGAACCTGCTATCAGGAGTGCTGAATAAGACGCAGAACTGCACATACTGCCATTACACAATTGCCAGTGCTATACCATGGGGCAGCCCAATGGACCCACGTGTCACTGTCATCAACTTCAACCATTCAGTATACAATAACAATACAGATTGTTACTACTGCCATGCCGGCAACCAGACACCTGCTGATTTCCATGACGCATCAGTAACCGGAGGTGCAGGCAAGGACTGTGTATCCTGTCACGATATAGGTGGTGCAGCCCCGGCACCCAAGTGGCTGGACGTCTCGGCCATGAACAGCAGTAAGGATATACACTACGACCTCAACCGTGCAGCTATTGCTACAACTACCCTGAATCCCAACAATGTGAGATGCTGGGCCTGTCATGGAGATGGCGACGGCACAGATGCCGCCCAACCGAACGGACATCCATTACATTACAATGCACCCAAAAACTGCAACAATAACAACTGCCATGCAGTGAACCAGTCTATTTTTGGCGAACCCATGGTCTATGAGCATTTCAGGTACGCAGAGACAATTGATGAGGATATAGAGACCACTGCCGGATGTGATGTGTGCCACAAGAACAGCTTACAGAGCCACAATGACAATGACGTGAAATCAGATGTTGCACTGGTATCCCATTATGGATCTACCCGGGACCTTATCAACTCATCCAGCTGTATCTACTGCCACCTGGATGAGGACAACGGTGAAAAATGGGGGAATGCACCTGACCCAACAGACAATGTTACCACACTCTCGGAGACCGAACGGGAATCCACACTTTTCATGGGTGAGAAATGGAATCTTGGTAACAAGTACATGATATTCTTCAAGGATATCTCAATAGATGGCGAAACCGCATATGTCCAGTTGTTCCGTGATGATGAATTGATAAATGAAAGCTTCATCCATGATGGTGAAAGTTATGTGTTCCACGACGAACTCACTGACACAGACGGCCATGAGATCAAATCGATCATCATATCGGTCAATGTCACTGCAGTATTCAGGGGTAACGAAGGAACAAACCTGATCATTGTAAAAGGCAGGACACTGAAACGCATACATTCAGAATGGGACGATGAATCATGTTATGCCTGCCACGTTGACAACTATACCAGTGAAAAGCACAGGTATCTTGTGATTGATAAGGATGACGACAATACGTATTATACTGAGCTGCTCCTGGACTTTGAAGAGGATGATATCGACCAGCACGTCCTCACTCCCAGACAGGAGAGCACCATCGTCATTTCAAAAGGACACAACCGATCATGGATCGTCAACGGTTATAATTTCACTGCCAGGGATGTGGAAATCCATGATGAAACCGCTTTCATCAATTTTGAAGTCAACGGCCGGCTGATGGAAGAAAACGTGTATGATGTGGGTGACAGGATCGAATATGAGGAAGACCTCACAATCAACCGGCATATCGTTGAGGATGTAGTATTGTTCGGTGCAGACGTGGAGTACGTATTCCACGGGTTTGAAGATGATGCAGTAATGTTGACCAATGTCAGGATACTGTCCAGCCTGGCAAAGCTCATTGACAGTGACGAGAAGATCGGCGGTTATAATGTTAGCTGGCTGCAGGTAAATGATACATTCTTCGTAGGCGGCGCACCCGAGAACCTGCACGTTCCGCCCCTTAACGATGGTGTTGATGGCGGTCCGGATTGTGTCCTGTGCCATGACGTGAGCGCGAATTTCGGTATAGCCACGGTCGATGCCATATCTACCCGGCTGGGAGGCCATGCTTTCCTCAATGAGAATGCCACGAACAGGACCAGACTCACCGATGAGATCGACAAAGCCTGCTGGGCATGTCATGGAGACGGGACCGAACCAGAAACCCATCCGGCAGACTACCTGTTCCCGAGAGAATGCAAATCATGCCATGTGCAAATGGTAAAGCCGGATTATGATGCTATCAGTCTTGCAGACGTGCTCCATGGGGAAGTGGAAGATTGCAATCAGTGCCATTCATCCAGGACCGAATTCCATGTGATCAATGTGTTCAATGCCACTCCACAGATACGTGCTCTTGAGGTAAAGCCCCAGATTGCCCGTAGTGGTGACCGTATTGTGGTTAACTTCACTGCTGTATCAGGATGGAAAATGTATATAACGAACATGGAATACTTCATCGGTGAGGTGGATCGATCCGGCACCGGCACGGGATTACGATCCAATGACAATGTGTTCGATGAGCAGGTGGAAGAAGGGACATTTACCATTGATACCACAGGCTGGGAACGCGGGACGTATGTAATATATGTACATGCCATGGAACGTGATAATGACTGGGGACCAGTGCAGGCGGTCATGTTCTCCATTGAACCCGAGCAGCATATGATTCCGTGGTGGATAGTGTTTGCAATACTTACCGTTACAGGGCTTGTGGTACTGCTGTTATGGAGCGGATTACTGGAAGCACCGTTCATCAAAGGCGACATCACGGCTCTGCCGCCAAAGGTTGGCAGGGGGGAGAACGTGCGTATACACGCTACGGCGGTTGCAGGTCTGTTCCGCCATATTGCTGGTGCAGAATTATTCATAGATACAGGTGGCGAGCCAGGTACCGGAACTGTCATGCATCCTGACAAGGGCGGTTTTGGACATAAACAGGTACCGTTAACCGCCAGCATAAACACAGCAGGACTAACACCCGGTATCCATACTGTGGAAGTAAGGGCTATGGAAAACAGTGGAAAATGGGGTAGTCTGCAAACCGTAACCTTTGAAGTGGAAAAATAATTAGAAGATACTAATTGCAGGAATCATGGTACAGACGTTTGCAGTTATCTATCTATGGTTCATTTCAATTACTTAAAAAATATATTTTAACTGGTTCCTGCATTTACCGACATAACAATCTGTTTCGCA
>JAMJFV010000249.1 GCA_023544495.1 ANME-2 cluster archaeon | reverse complement strand
GTCAGTTGTCTCATTATTATAGACACAGAGGGTATCAGGCGTACACAGATTTTACGGAAAATCTGTGAAGAGCTACCAACTACCAACCCCTTTCCCAAAACCGGTATGTGTCAATGATTTGAAACAACTTATCAAAAAGTTTACGCTATAAAAATATTAATTCTCATCCAACTGAAGCACTTCTTGCTGGCAATTATATTCCTCCGGCCACCCCGTCAAGGGTGGGTACAAGTCCTTTTTATTCCAATCACGAACCACCCTTGACGGGGCCCCGGCCTCCGGAATGAGCTCCCGCAAATCGAAGCGCTTCAGCACAGATATCTTCATTGGATCTTCAGTGCCTTGTGTGGGAGCTTTCTTCGGAGGATTGATCCACACTGCGTCTGGTAATTGTGGGGCAGTTGGCATTCCTTTCACAAATCTCTCTGGGTTCTTTTCATATGCCTCTTTCAGGACGGTTTGCCGTCTATGGATAATTTCCTTTGCATGACCGTAATGAACATCTGCTGGTGTCATCAATCCGATGCTGCTATGATGATGTTCATTGTTGTACCACTCAAAGAAATGACGAGCCCAAAGGCGAGCATCTGGCTGGCTGCCAAATCGCTTAGGATAGTCAGGACGATACTTCATGGTTCGAAATTGTGCTTCAGAAAAAGGATTGTCATCCGACACATGCGGCCTGGAATGGGATTTGGTGACGCCTAGATCAGCCATTAGCAAGGCCATCGATTTAGCAATCATCGGACTACCACGATCTGCATGGATGATCAATTGATCTGGCTGGATGCGTTGCTTTGCACAAGTCTTCCGAATCAGTTCTTGAGCCAAGACGGCCGTTTCTTTAGGCGCAATCATCCAACCCACCACATACCGGCTATAAATGTCCAAAATCACGTACAAATAATAATAGGTCCACTTTTCCGGTCCTAAAAGCTTGGTTATGTCCCAACTCCAGACCTGTTTGGGGCCGTTTGCCAGCAATTCAGGCTTTTGATAGTTCGGATGGGTCAATTGGTTCCGTCGCTCTCTTATTTCGTTGTGCGCCTCAAGGATACGATACATTGTCCGCCAGCTACAATGATAGATCCCTTCATCCAACAGTGTTGCATATACTTCACGAGGTGCCATGTCTTGGAAACGTTCACTGTTCAATATTTGACGGACTTGTATCTTTTCATCCTGGTGCAGAGAACGAGGATGCGGTTTAAGTTTTTCAACTGGTATTCGTGTTTCCCTGTTCGCTGTTCGTGCACGATAGACGCGACTTCTGGGAACAACCAGCACTTGGCAAGCTTTTGTTATGCCGATTTCTTGACCAAGTTTTTCAACTTCTTCGATCAACTCTCGTGCTCCTGTTCGTTGCGTTCTATCTCGAGAATTTGAGAGACTTTTTTTTGGACTTCGATAATTAACTCGGCCTGTTGCAAACGCTTTTTCAATTGCTCATTCTCTTGTCTCAATTTCTTGTTTTCTCGCGTTTGCGGATCTGCTTTGGGCCCACGCTTGGTTTTATGTAATCCATCCATACCGCCTTGGCTGTATTGTCGACGCCAAGTCGCTATATTGGATGCATAAATGCCTTCTCGTCGCAATAATGCCCCTTTCTCCCCTGGTTGTTCACAGGCATCATATTCCTTGAGCATTCTCAGCTTATATTCTGCCGTGAATCTCCTGGGTTGAGGTTTGGATACCACCTCTGGGTCAGGTGGGTTTATGTTTTTTTCTTCTTGAGACATTTCTTTTCTCCTTCGCCCTATACACTAAATTATTGGGGTCAGTTGTCTCATTATTATAGACACAGAGGGTTATGAGAGTGTACGGCAAGGTGTTGTCGTACGAGATGCTGCTATTTTGATCGCCACTCGAAGAGTGCTTCGCGAGTGGCATAAAAAGTGCTCGAAGAGTGTTTCACTAATGGGAAACGCACAATTTTAGGTGTTTCCTTGTCTCTTAGTGAGGCAGAAGAGCACTGGGGGCCTTTTTAGAGAGTTTGAAAGCTCGTGGGTTACACGGTGTTCAACTAATCATAAGTGATGACCATGCAGGATTACAAGCCGCTCGCAAAGCCTTTTTGACTGGCATTATCTGGCAGCGTTGTCTGTTTCACTTACAGCAAAATGCACAAAGTTATGTGCCGCACAAATCGATGCAGAAAGAAGTTGCTGCTGATATTCGGATGATATTCAATGCACCAAACAGAGAGCAGGCCGAAGCTTACCTGGTTGAAATTGTGAAGAAGTATGAAAAGATTGCGCCAAAACTGGCAGACTAGATGGAGGTTAACTTGCCTCAAGGCTTTTCGTTTTTTGAGTTTCCCCAAGAACATTGGCGGAGGATCAGGACTTCAAATTGCTTAGAACGGGTCAGCGAAGAAGTCAAACGACGAACCAGGGTCGTACGTGTCTTCCCAAATGAGGCATCCTGCTTGAGATTAGTATCTGCTATTTTGATGGAGATTGGAGAAGATTGGGAATTCGGAAGAGTGTATTTGCAATTGGAACCAGATTGATTAACTGAGAAAATTGAGAGGATCTGTGGTCAAATTTACA
>JAMJFV010000248.1 GCA_023544495.1 ANME-2 cluster archaeon | reverse complement strand
GGGCTGACAGAATACTTAGCCTGCAAAGGATAACATTTGCCAGACTGTTGGACTGAAGAGGCGCCAAGAAGCTCTATATGTCTTACAGGGTGAAAGTCCCTGTTGGGTAAGGTCTAGCCAACCACCCATACCGAGTGTTGCATCGAAATTGGTAACAATAAGATGAAGCGTACACAGGGAAACAGCTAGGCCACAAGGAAGACCGTACTTCCTGAAAGGATATCCAGCCTCGTAAAACAGATTAATGCAGATGGCAACGTTGTTTCAGTGACGGAAGCCTACACAAAAGAATCGCATATGGTAAGATTCTGGAGGGTCTGTCGGGGTATTAGCCTGTGGCATGTCTGTAGAGAGATATAGGGAACTTGGGAGACCCTATAAGCTCCTTATTAAAGGTAAGTCTACCCAATAGAAAGAGAGGATGACTGATGGCTTATAGGGAGTCGGATCAGCTCATAGTGTGCGCGCAGCAGCGTGCTTATCAGGTAGGTTAAAGTCCTACCGAACCCCTGGCTAGGGGGTTTGTATCCAAGACCTGGGGGTAATGCCTCAGGGGTCGGTTAATATAACCGAAGGGCAGGGCGTTCACCGTGAGGTGAAGTCTGAAGGGCTTGCGGAGAAATACCAGGCTGTAACAGAAAATTGTGAACCGGTCGGCCAAAGATGAGGAAAGGTCGAGCCTGTACTATGGAGGCGAAGGCGTTACTAGTCCACTCATCGCACCAAGGTGTGTGCGGGCGGCATGGTATGGAAGATAGGTACGTGACCTGCGGAGGTCTCGTAATGTCTGGAAGGTTACACCCTTAAGGACGGGTGGGTAAACATAGTCGGAATGATAGTGTTGTGGGAATCATTCTGGTAAGAAACACACAACATCCAGTAATGTTACACTATAAGGTAACCCCGAAATGTGTAATAGAAGCGTTGCGAGAAGTCGGAGAGCCGAATAGTACTTTAATGGACGAACAGCAGAAACGTCCAGACTATCTATTCTAATATAGCTAGCATTAACCATCCCAAAAGGATGGTTAATGGGGAAGGCGGCTTGCTTTATGGAACTTTAAGTTTGGAATAGAATTCGTGAGTAGGTTACAAAGGAAGGAAAGTTCCCTATGCGAAAGACCCTGAATTTGTATACGGAGGATACGAAAACTATGCAGGCAAAAAGTACAGTTAAAAAGGTGCATTCTTTGATTGACAAAGTATATCACCCAACAAATCTGAAACTAGCCTGGAAGAAAGTAAAATCGAACAGAGGGAGTGGAGGAATTGATAGAACTGGTATCCAGGATTTTACCAGTGTAGCAGAAGAAGAATTACAAAAACTCCACCAGCAACTAAAAGAAACCACCTATGAACCTATGCCGGTAAGAAGGGTATATATCCCAAAGAGAGGAAAACCAGATAAGAAGAGACCTTTAGGGATTCCTGCTATACGAGACAGAGTATGTCAGCAGGCACTAAAGAACAGGCTGGAACCCATATTCGAGCCGGTATTCAATAATGGTAGTTTTGGATATAGACCAGGACGCTCACCCCATCAGGCCATGCGGAAGATCTATCGAGAATTGCTTAAAGGGTACGAATGGATAGTAGATGCAGACTTGAAAGATTTCTTTGGAAGTGTGCAGCATGAAAGGCTAATAG
Source organism: ANME-2 cluster archaeon (assembly GCA_023544495.1). GTDB lineage: Archaea > Halobacteriota > Methanosarcinia > Methanosarcinales > Methanocomedenaceae > Methanocomedens_B. The sequence goes on along the minus strand of JAMJFV010000248.1, from coordinate 911 downwards.
ACATGATTGCAGAAAAGGTTAGTGACGGAAGAATACTAAAACTCATTCGAAAGATGTTAAAAGCGGGATACATGGAAGAGGGAATAAGACACCTTACACCAGAAGGAACCCCCCAGGGTTCAGTGATAAGCCCACTACTCAGCAACATATATTTAAACCAATTTGACCATGAAATGGAATCAAGAGGGTATAAGTTAACTCGTTTTGCTGATGATTGGGTGGTATTGTGTAGAACCAGAGGGGAGGCCATCAAAGCATTAGAAAAGGCAAGAGAGGTTCTTAAATCTCTCGGATTAGCTATACATCTGGAGAAGACGAGGATTACTCACATAAACAAAGGCTTTGAATTTCTGGGGTATATGTTAAAACGAGGGAAAGGACTTAAACTCGCTAAGAATAAAATCAAAAAGAGAATGAATTCCAGCAATATCTATGCTCTTCCTAAGGAAGAATCAATAAAGAGGTTCAAAGCCACTATCAAAGAAAGGACTAAGCGTAGAATACCAGTAACTACCAAGGAGATTATTGACTGGATTAACCCAGTTATTCGTGGATGGGGCATATACTATCGTAAAGCTCATATTCGTAAACTTTTCAACAAGTTACAAAGATGGATAGTCAGGAGAGTATGGAACCATCGCTACAAAAGATGGAGGAACTATGGATGGAAGTACTATAATGAGAGTAGGCTATATGGTGAATTTAAGTTGGTGAGCTTATTAACACTTATACCAGATTTGCGTCTTAAAACTGTATCTAAATGATACCATATCGGAAAGCGGTATACGGGAAAACCGTATGTACCGATTGACTGAGCGGACAGAGGAAGGCGAAAGCCGACCTCTTCCGACTCTACACTCATTGTAAAATGAGGAAGGGGCTGACAGAATACTTAGCCTGCAAAGGATAAC
>JAMJFV010000247.1 GCA_023544495.1 ANME-2 cluster archaeon | reverse complement strand
GATTATAACGTTACCTATACCTGGATTGAGAACAGACCATTAAAATACACAGTCGATATAACAGCAGGAACTGCCGAGACATTTAGGGTATCGTGGTCACTTGACGGCATACCGAACTCAAGGATAATTAATAAAAATATCGTCAGCGGTAATCGTGATGAGATGGTAATATCCATTCAGGACGTTATCAGGTCATTTGGAGATAATGCCGTTACAGTCGGTGAATCCACATCAGCCAATGGCATGAAATATGACTATACCTTTGGTACATGGGACTTAGATTTTTCAAATACATCAAACAATACTCATAAAGTTCAGGTTGATCCAACAGTTGATTTTAACGGTACTGAAGCTTGGGCAGGTATAACGTGGTCTGGGTACATTGGCACAGATGGGTATTTGCACCATGATAACTCTTGGGTAGAAGTTGCACCGAAACCAGGTGCTGAAACCCATCTATATTCATCAGCTGTTTATAATGGTGGGTTATATGGGGGAACTATTCCAAATGGTAAACTATACAAATGGAATGATGTTGATGCTTGGGTTGAAGTTGCACCGAAATTAGCAGAAGTAAATATCCTTTCCTTATCTGACTATAATGGCAGTCTCTATGGCGGTACAGGTACGAATGGTAAATTATACAAATGGAACGATGTTAATGCTTGGGTTGAAGTAGCACCGAAACTGGGTGCTGAAACCCACATTTATTCATCAGCGGCCTATAATGGTAGTCTGTATGGCGGCACAAGCCCAAATGGTAAATTATACAAATGGAACGATGTTGATGCTTGGGTTGAAGTAGCTCCAGCATTAGGTGCCGAAACTGGCATTTTTGCATTAATTGTTTACAATGGTGGTCTGTATGGTGGTACTGGTCCAAACGGTAAATTATACAAATGGAATAACACCAGCGCTTGGATTGAAGTAGCTCCTAAATTAGGTGCCGAAACGCAAATACGTTCCTTGGCTGTCTATAATGGTAGTCTATATGGTGGCACGTATCCTAATGGTAAACTATACAAATGGAATGACGTTGATGCATGGATTGAAGTTGCACCGAAACTGGGTGCTGAAACATACGTTATGGCATTAACTGTCTATAATGATGGGTTATATGGCGGTACAAGTGTAAATGGTAAATTATACAAATGGAATGACGTTGATGCTTGGATTGAAGTAGCTCCAACATTAGGTGCTGAAACACATATTCTAACATCCGAGGTATATAATAATAGGTTATACGTAGGTACATATCCGAATGCAAAATTATACAGATGGCACGAAAACACAATCTCTGCGAATGCAACCACGGACGCCATACAAAACGCAACTACTGGTCAGGTTTGGAAATATGTAAACACATCAGGTACCGACATTAGCACAAACACCACCGCCTCATTATGGATAAATGGCAGTGACGATAACATTACCTTCACTGGCTGGAAACAAGTGAACGCATCGTTTAATATCGGCGATAATGTTTCAATTGGTGCAGCATATCAGGACCAGTATGCCATATTCAGGATATACAGCAATACCACATATCAACCAGAGACCAACATCATCAGCCACATCACAATCATATCAGGGACAGGATATTATACAGATTCACTTTTTTATAACGCCACATCACCTTACAACAACATTGTAAAATCAGACGGTACACTTATTGTAAATCGCATCCCCATATCATCTGACGACACGAACTGGACGGCAATCAGCACAGGGGCAACATACTGGACATTTACAACCGCCGTGACACCAATGGGAGATACTAATTTTACTATATCAAGCGACAATTTGGATAATTTCACAGCACGGGATTTAATTGGAAATACCATATATTACCTTTTCAACTCATCAGGCATACTTGAAAATCAGACAACAGACAGTAATGGTAATGCTACGTTTGAAACAAATTTGGTTGCAGGAGATTATTGGATTGAATATGGCCCCGCCTCCTTCACATCAACAACCCCATCCACGCCATACAGCTCATACATCCCAGCGGCTGTTAAATTTTCAGGAACGGCGTCCCAATTAGGGAATTTTACTTGGTATTTTAACGGTACCGTAGTTCAATACAATAACAGCACCAGCACAGCCGTTTATACTAACGTGTCTCCAGTGTTAGGCGGACCGTACAATATATCTCTATCATTTACCAACGTAAACGGTACAGTGCAATACACGTGGGATTGGACCGTATTAAAACCAATACAGGTTCCTATGTCCATATTCATGATGATGGGGGGTGCGGCACTTGTCACACTATTCGCATCGTTTATAATGACCGGTGTTCCTGCCATATTCATTTCTACCCTTGGCACAATGTTATCATTTTGTTTCAATCCTTGTTTTAATGGATGTCGGTCGGCGACTGGCAGGTGCAATAGCGGGTTACACTGATATTGCAGAGTTTCAATCCTTGTTTTAATGGATGTCGGTCGGCGACAAGCGGGTATAAAAATCAAAATCGGCAAAGGGTTTGGTTTCAATCCTTGTTTTAATGGATGTCGGTCGGCGACTCTTCTGCTCTGTTACCCATTTCAAGATCTTTATGTTTCA
>JAMJFV010000246.1 GCA_023544495.1 ANME-2 cluster archaeon | reverse complement strand
GTGATGATTGTTTTCAAGATTGGAAGCGGATTCGTCCCATTGCGACATTGATGTCATCTGATAATAAAAAACTCATCGAGGTCGACGAGAATGAAAAGCCAACACCAAACAGTATTGGTTACCGTTATTCCTGGATTAAAATGTCGGAGCCATCCATCGAGTCACTCCGCCAGGCCTTTTTGGACCATGAGTCACGCATCATTCTGCCCGAGGATGTCTCGACCGACATAGATCCTGCCACACGCTCTAAGCATGCTCAGATTCAATCCATCACCATCAAGAATGTTAAGTTTTTAGCCGACCAGGAGATTCATTTTTCACCCAACATGAATTGCGTAATCGGCGGCCGAGGTAGCGGTAAATCGACAATTCTCGAATACTTGCGCATCATATTTGGAAAAAATAAGAACGATGACCTCGACAAAGACACCAAAGATCGCATCAAACGTGTGGAGGATACTTTGAATGCCGCCGATGCCAAACTTGAAGTGTGCTGGAAAAGCACTGATGGTGTCGAAGATCGCATCGTATGGAACAATGGTGAGCTTGCTGTCAACAGGGACCTTCCCGATCCTGAAACGTTTTTCAACAATCTTCCGCTCCGTTTTTATAGCCAACAACAGCTTAACCGTCTGACCGAATCTAAGATGGAAGACGGCAGCATTCGCCAGGCTCAACGCTTGCTGGATCTTGTGGACGGATTCAACAAAAGCGAACTGTACGAGCTGGACGACCAGGAGCGTAAGCTCAAGCTCCGTATTAAGGATGCATTCAACAACCTGCGCAAAGCCAGGACAATGGACAAAGAGCTTAAGCGCCTCAAGCAAGAGTATCAGGAACTGGATCTCCAATGGAAAGCCCGTAGTGAGATCCAAGAAGATGCTCGCAGGCATCAGCTACTCAAGTTAGAGTCCCGTTACCTCGAAGAGCTAGTCGGCACTCCTGGCAAGCAGTTCTCGGATGTGGTCTCATTGGCCAAAACGGTTAAAGCTTCTCATCTCGCCTTCACAGTGGAAGACTCTCCGCATGGAGAATGGTTTAAGCAGATTGATAAGAAGGTAAAAACAGCAAAGGACGAGCTGGCAAAGACCATCTGTGATGTCGTCGAGCAGTTCAATACCACCATTGAAGCGCTCAAGAACGATGATCCGGCATGGGCTGATATCCAAGTCGAATTGGAACAGGCGGATGTGAAGTTCAACAAAGCTTGCGAATCGAAGGGATTAACCACCGATGATGTAGGACGTCTGCAAGAGATCAATCAGTCGCGCTCTAAAAAGCAAAAGGAGATAGACGAAACAGCCGCCGAAATACAGCAACTCGAGGAAGCTGCAGGCAATCCAGAAGATCTAATGCAGCAGTTGCATAAGATATGGAAAAATCAGTATAAACAGCGCATCCAGGCTGCCGATAGTGCCAATGACTTGGCGGTCCTCAATGAAGGGGATCAGCGTTTTATAGAGGTATCCGCCAACTATCAGCAAGATCTCAAGAATTTCCGCGAGCTATGGCAAGGTTTTGCTCCGAGCGATAGACGCACCCGCTTAGGGAAAAATTGGGATGATCAGGGCCAGAAACTGTATGATCTGTTTGTGGCGCATGATTCACCGGACTCTCCATGGCAACTTTTGCATGAACGCCTCTCTGCGGAGGACGGTTTAGCCGGAAGCGATTTTGGTGAAACGTCCAAAGATCTATACCAGCACATTCAGAACAACTTGGAGGCATGGGAAAAACTCCGATGCTCCCGGGTACAAGACACCGTGGATATGAAGCTCTTTCGGGCAGACGGCACCATCGCCGGAAGTATTGCAGAAGGTTCGCTATCGGATGGACAAAGAAATACGGCAGCTCTCGCGCTTTTGTTGGCACAAAAAGGTGGCCCACTCGTCATCGACCAACCGGAGGACGAACTGGATTCCAACTTTGTTTTCAATGAGCTGATTCCGATGCTCCGCAAGGTGAAGTCCAATCGCCAGATCATCATGGCGACGCACAATGCAAACTTACCAGTCAATGGGGATAGCGAGTTGGTGTATGCCTTTGAGGCGAAAGATGGGTGTGGTATCGCGCTCGCTCAAGGTGGGCTGGATCAAAGTGCTGTTACCAAAGCTGTGCTCGACATTATGGAAGGTACAGAAGAAGCATTCCGCCGCAGGCGAGAGAAATATAATTTTTGAGGCTATATATGATTAAATCTGTAAATAACTATCCAGTTTCTCAGTTATTCGATATAGATGTAGGTATGGTCTATGTCATTCCACGCTATCAGCGTGAATACACCTGGGGTAAGAACCAGTGGGAGAATATGTTTGACGATATACTTGAAAACAACCCAGGGTATTTCTTGGGTTCTATCATCTGTATCAACCAGTCTACTGATGCCTTGCTTGTACAACGGCTCGAGCTAGTAGATGGTCAGCAGCGTCTGACAACACTATCATTGCTGTTCGCAGCTATTTATCAAGCTCTCAAAACAGAAGACGACAAGCTGGATGAAGAACAACGTAATGAAATGCTCAACCTCAAGCGCAAGATGGTGCTGAAGAAAGGTGATGATCAAATCCGGGTAAT
>JAMJFV010000245.1 GCA_023544495.1 ANME-2 cluster archaeon | reverse complement strand
GGTATTATGTTGGATATGTTTTCATCAACATGCTCAACACCAGATACTTCGTAATTAATGTGGCAGTTGATGCAGAAAGTATTGTTGTTTTGTCCATGACGCACGTCTCCATGACAGGATACACACTCAGGGATTTCCTGGGCATACGTAGTTGCCGGAAGTATCAGTATAATCTCAAGTGTAAATAAAAATAATAAGACATTGATTGTATTAAATTTCATTTTATCTCAGCCTCAGGTCATCTTTTGGTCTAAAATTTTATAATTTATACGTATTTATATTTATTAATTGTTTGGATTCTTAAAAATTAATGTTAAGATTATTAAGCTTAAACCAAAGGCTAAAAGACCTGCGAATAATTGAATGGTATTTAATTTACCAAATACTGTTAAAATACCATCTCCAGCAATGATCTGATTCGAAATTAAAATTTCCTTATTTCCTGAATTATCTTCAACATTTCGGGCATTTACTTCTTCAACCCGTTCTTTGCCAGATATTGCAAATGAGGAAAAATCTTTCACCTGGGATTTGTAATATACATGAGTGTCGTCTTCATAATCCATTTCGGTTGGTAGTTCAATCCATGATCGTCCCTTGTATTTATACAATATAACCATTGATTCGTCAATATCGTTCGATTCAAGCCAATCCTTTTCGACCCTGAAATAAATTGCAGCATCCCTTATATTCTGCACATTTGCATAATCATAAAGGCCAACAAAGATATTTACATTTTTATATACAGTATGAGGTGCTTGAATTGGAACCATCGTTGATCGATTCTTCAATACTTCAACTACTGTAGTGATTTTACCTGCGCTTCGAAGTGCAATATATTCAATATTTAAGATGGGATCAACATGCTTGAAATTAAACGATATTTTATTTTCCTTCAACACATATGAAGTCACGGATTCTGAAACATTAATGTTGCTATATTCCTCTCCGGTAAAACCTCCGCCACCACTACCGCCACTATCGCCACTATCGCCAATTGTGGTATCGTCTTCAATTTCTATAGTAATAACGTCAGTCCATATCAGGCCGTCCCTGTCATATACAGTGTATGAGATGGAATGAAAACCAGGAGATAGAGCGGTAGTATCAATGTTAAGGATATCGCTTGAACCAAGATTTCCGTTGATATCTGAACTCCAAACACCGAGCATTATTTCCCCATCAGGGTCGTTACCGGTGCCGATAGCATTCATTATATCCCCTTTAAGAAATACTGAACCGTCATTAGGAGAGATTATGGAAGATGTTGGATAAACAGGAATGAATTCTATATTCCATGCCTGGATATATCCTGCCCCCGTGCCAACAACCAGTTCCGGGAATCCATCATTATCAAAATCATACACAGAAGGAGTTCCAAGTACATTTCCGCCTGATAATTCCTGCATAAAGGATGTACCATCACCATAGAATCCGAGCAAAGTACCACTTTTCAGGGCAATAAATACTTCACTGATGCCATCACCGGTAATGTCTTTGAGACGGGGTTTTGAATATACCTCATCCCCAAAATGATTTGTCCACTTTAATGTACCATCATGTTCAAAGGCAAATACCGAATTATAACAACCTACTACAATTTCGTTCTCAGTATCAGTATCAATATTGCCGATTGCAGGGGATGAATAATGATTTAATTTGGTTTGTGCATTCCAAAGAATTGACCCATCTCCATTAAAGGCAACCAACTTCCCGGCATATGAGTTGTCAAGCACAGATGCTGAAACTACCACTTCATCAGTACCGTCATTGTCAATATCTCCTACTGCCGGTGATTGATACTCGATTGTCACACCAAATGAAGATATTGACCGGGGCCAACCAGACACATTTGAACCATCGATATTCAATGCATATGTCTTGTTATCAAGTGCATTTACCACTATCTCAAGTTCACCATCGCCATCAATATCACCGAATGCAGGTTGTGAGCGAACGCTGCCGCCGATTATGACGGGCCAGTTGGGGAAGATCGTTCCATCACCATTGACAAGATATACCCGGTTAGATTCTGTTCCAATAGCTATCTCTGAATAACCATCGTTATCAACATCAGCCAGAGCGGGTGTCGAATATATATATCCTGTGAGTGTTAACGGGAATCCGGTTACTGGAATTCCGGCGCTGTTCCATGCGTAAAGTTTTGAAGACGTTTTATCACCATAGACAATTTCAAGGTTGTTATCCCCTGCCAGATTTCCTGCATTTGGATCTGGCATTTTCATAATCGTATGGAGTGCCCCTGCCAGGGATGAAATGGATTGCAGGGAACCTGTTGAGGTGTCATACAAAAATAGGTTCTTATAGGTCACTGATACTATTTCGCCAGTTCCATCGCTATCAATATCATTCACATAGACCGCGGATGGTATCTCTGTACCTAACGATACCGGGAAAGAACCACCCTGGGGTGTAACAGTAAAGGTCGCCGAAACGGGATAGACTATCCAGAATATAATAAGAATAATGGTGATGAACTTCATTATCATCACATTGGAATTTTTATCCAATATATCTTTCCATTTATTTAATGACACGTTGAGCATGCCCAGTATGTTCCCATTGATTGGTTATGTAGGTCTC
>JAMJFV010000244.1 GCA_023544495.1 ANME-2 cluster archaeon | reverse complement strand
AATGGTAATCTCCAATGGTAATCTCCAATGGTAATCTCCAATGGTAATCTCCAATGGTAATCTCCAATGGTAATCTCCAATGGTAATCTCCAATGGTTATCTACAATGGTAATCTACAATGGTAATCTCCAATGGTTATCCTACAATGGTAATCTATAATGAAAACATCCTGGGTTCAAGCAGTTGAATAAGGTAATCCGGAATCCAGAATGTATACGCAGGGATCGAAATGCACAATACCAGTGAGCAGTTCAGAGACTGGGTAATAGCCAAACGGCGTGAGTTCCACAGGATACCTGAGGTAAGTTTTGCAGAGTTCAGGACACAAAAAAAGATTATAGAGATTTTGAAAGAGCTGGGACTTCAAGGAAGACCAATTGCAAATACTGGTGTTGTAACTACGATCCATGGAAGCGGTCCGGGCAATACTATTGCACTGCGCGCAGATATGGACGGGCTTGAAGTTACTGAAGAGCTCACATCTATAAATCGGGAGTATATTTCACAGCATCCCGGTTTTATGCACGCATGCGGGCATGATGCTCATATGTCCATAGTACTCGGTGCTGCACGGTTGCTTATGAACGAAGGCAGTAACTTCAGAGGTGATGTCCGGTTGATTTTCCAGCCAGGAGAGGAGCAACCGCCTGGAGGTGCGATAGAAGTGATCAGAGAAGGAGGGCTGGAAGGAGTAGATTCGATAGTCGGGCTGCATGTTTTCAGTAACATCGATTCGGGTGAGATAAAATTCAGGGCAGGACCGTTCATGGCTACTTCCAATATTATGACCATCAGGCTAACTGGCAAGGGCGGGCATCATTTGAGTCCGCACCTGTGCATCGACCCCATTTCCATGGCGTCCCGTTTCATTGGCCGGATAATTGCCGATATTGAACTACGTGTACCCAGAGAGAGGTTCACTATCGGATTCGGGAAAGTAGCAGGTGGGTCACAGTTCAACAGAACACCGGATGAGGTGGAGATACTGGGCAGTTTCCGTACCTTTGACAGTCAGGATTCTGCCATTATCGAGGATAGTATCAGGCACACACTGGATAGAATAATGGATGAATATAGCAATGAGTTATTTCAGGGGCTGCCCGTGTATACGCTGGAGATATTGCACGGATATCCGGTACTTGTCAACGACCCGGTATTTTCCAGAAGGGCCGTTGCTGTACTCAAAGCACATTTTCCTTCAGTGAGTGAAGATATAGAGCCGTTTTTCGGAGCAGAGGATTTTGCCCATTATCTGGATGAGATACCTGGTGTGTACATGGGTCTGGGAACAAGGAATGTGGAAAAAGGCATCATTGAGGGCAATCATTCAAGCAGGTTCGATATTGATGAGGATATACTTGTCAGGGGGGCTGAAATGTTGACCATTATTGCACTGGACTATATGGGCCATCCTGAAAACTATGTGCATAAAATAATATGAAAATAGAGAGATTTATTCCCCAGAGGGGAAATGAAGTGAAGGAACTGGTTCTCGGAGTGCTTGCTGAACAGGGATTCTATTTTGATCCTGGTAAGGACTCTGACCTGGATGATATCGCAGGTTATTACCTTGATGATAGTGGCATGTTCTTTACCGGGATTCTCGGGGGTGAGGTCATAGGCACTGCCGCAGTGCGGAGGGTGGATGCCGGACAATGCGAAATTCGTCGTATATATGTGAAGCAGGAGTTCAGAGGCAGGGGATATGGGAGGCAATTGTTCCTTCACACTCTTGGATATGCCATGTCCCATTATCCAGTTGTTACTTTGAAGACCGACAGGTCACTTGTCAGGGCGATCAGTTTGTACCTGAAATCCGGTTTTTCAGTGGTAAAAGAGGACGGAGACACCCTGTTCTTTAGAATGGACATATGAAGTACCTTCCCGTTTGAATACATTTCAAAACCCTTATATCTAAAGGTTGCACATGCAAGTAAACTAGTTTATCGTGGTAGGTGAATGGATGTTAAGTGTTAATGAAAAGGGATTTGAGATCGCTGAAGAGATGATGGATTGGGCCGAGGAGCTTAAGGTCAAGGCCATTGAGCTCAAGAACGATGCACGTGTTATCGACTGTGGTGTGAATGTAAGTGGCAGTTACGATGCAGGACTGATGTTTACCGATATTTGCATGGGGGGGTTTTGTACCACCAATGTAAGCGTGCATAAGGTGGGCGATATCCCGCTCGCGTTTATTGACGTGACAACAGACCACCCTGCCATATCATGCCTTGGGGCACAGAAAGCGGGCTGGCAGATCAGTGTGGATAAGTATTTTGCCATGGGTTCCGGTCCGGCACGGGCGCTTGCTTTAAAACCCAAGCACACGTATGAAAGGATACAGTATGAAGACGACTATGACCAAGCTGTGATCGCTCTGGAATCCAATAAAATTCCTGATGAAAAGGTCATGCAGTTCATTGCTGATGCCTGTAATGTGCCTGTTGAGAACACGATCGCCCTGGTGTCACCCACTGCCAGCATCGTGGGTTCGGTACAGGTTTCGGGCAGGGTAGTTGAGACCGGCATCTTCAAGCTCAACGAACTGGGTTTCGATACGACCAGGATCGTGAGTGGTACCGGGACTGCACCTATTGCACCGGTCGTCAAGGATGAC
>JAMJFV010000243.1 GCA_023544495.1 ANME-2 cluster archaeon | reverse complement strand
ATACATTACAATAACTACCGCTCAGCGAATCCAGATCCGCAAACTGTTCCAGAATGTCGGGTTGCAGAACATAAAGCAAGGCGAAGAGTTGAGTTATGCACCTAAGTTCATCCAGAATATGAAGGAACTGGCCGAAAATACCGGAGGCGAAGCACCTAGACCCATCAGGCCCGACACTCAAATTTTGGAAGACATCCGACTGACAACTGGAAACGAGCAACTTCTTGCACTCTATAACAATCGTGAACAATTAACTCAATTTATCGATGACTGGTCAAAAATAGCCAATCAAATAGAAAAACGCTGGCCTTCCTGGCTTACGCTCAATCGGTTGACTGGTCTTGCTGCAGGAATTCAGGACGCTGACATCATACTCGCGCAGGTCAAAAATATTGAACAACAACGGCAGCTTCTGGAAGAACCAGATCTCATTGCTCCGCTGGTTGCCAATCTCACACAACTACTGCGCGACGAGCTGAACCGGTTTGATAAAAAATACCAAACTAGTTATAATCAAGGTATGAAGCAACTGGAAAATGATACCAACTGGCAACAGCTCGAACCTGAGCAACGAGACAGATTATTAGGTGAGGATAAGTTGACCATGTCAGATCAACCTGAAATCAAGCTTGGCTCAACTGATGAAATACTCCAAACTTTAGAGCGAGTCAATCTATCTACATTCGCCGATCGGGTAGCTGCCATGTCTTCCCGCTTCGATAACGTGGCTGCAAACGCTGCTAAATTGCTTGAACCCAAAACTCAGTTCATCCAGGTGCCGCGCCGTCCACTCAAAACCGAGGATGATATCGATGCCTGGGCCGAGGACGTGAAACAACAACTCAAAGCCGCTCTACAAAAAGGGCCGATAGTGATTCAATAGAGAATATTCCTGGAGTTTTAGCAATGCAACCACTTGAAAAAACACTTCGAACCAGACTTGAACGCACGGTGACGAATGCCCGAGACATTGCCGAAACTGCTGCTAAAGTCGCACTGGATCAGCTTGGCGTTGGTGTTGCTGCTCCATTTTCTCATCTTAAAGAGCCTGAGCGTGAACTGCGTCGAAAACTTCGGGTGCACGGCCGCCAGCTGGGTGATGTCCGGGATGCTAAGTCTGAAACTCAGGAACTCTATAGGCTGATAGAAGAAGTGGCTTATGAACACTGGCATCGCATGCTTTTTGCCCGCTTTCTGGCCGAGAACGATCTGCTGATGTATCCAGACCCGACCTCTCCTGTGGCTGTGACTCTGCAAGAGTGTGAGGACCTGGCAGCAGATGAGGGTGCAGCCAATGGCTGGGAGCTGGCATCTCGTTTCGCAGCACGCATGTTGCCACAGATATTTAGGCCTGACTCGCCAGTCTTTGCGCTCTCACTGCCACCTGAATATGAGCAGAAGCTGGAGAAGCTTGTAGGGGAGCTGCCAGCAGAAGTGTTCAAAGCTTCGGATTCTCTGGGTTGGGTATATCAGTTCTGGCAGGCCAAGAAGAAGGAGGAGGTGAACGCCTCTGAGGTTAAGATAGGTGCCCGTGAACTTCCTGCTGTAACCCAACTTTTCACAGAACCTTATATGGTCAGTTTCCTGCTTGATAATTCGCTTGGGGCTTGGTGGGCAGCCCGCAGATTAACGAAAAATGATCTTGCAACAGCAAAAAATCAAGAGGAGCTCAGGCAAAAGGCATCTCTTCCTGGAGTGCCATTGGAATATCTGCGTTTTGTCAAAGGTGAGGATGGGATATGGACTCCGGCTGCCGGAACCTTCGATGGCTGGCCTGAGCACCTGAGCAAACTCAAGACCCTTGACCCATGTGCAGGATCCGGGCATTTTCTTGTCGCTGCCCTCCTGATGCTGGTGGCTATGCGAATGGAGTTGGAGCGACTTTCTGCCAAAGACGCGGTAGATGCTGTTTTGCGGGATAACATTCATGGGCTTGAGATCGACCAGCGCTGCGTAGAGCTAGCTGCCTTTGCTCTTGCGCTTGCTGCCTGGCGCTATCCCAAAGCTGGAGGTTATAGACCACTGCCGGAACTTAATTTGGCTTGTTCTGGACTTTCCGTGAGTGTGGCTAAGGAAGAATGGGAAAAACTGGGCGGCAGCAATCATAACTTAAGCATTGCATTGGGTTCACTTCATGATGAGTTTCAAAATGCTCCAGTGCTTGGAAGCTTACTGAATCCGGCAAAAAGAAACGTCCAACAAATTGTAGAATGGGATGAGCTCGCTAAGGTGATTGGAAAAGCGCTTGTCAAAGAACGTACTGATGAAGAGCGGGAAGTAGGTGTAGCTGCGCAAGGACTGGCTAAGGCTGCAACACTGCTGGCAGGACGATACAACTGGGTTATCACCAATGTGCCTTATCTGGCGCGGGGGAAACAGAGCGATACGTTACGCGAGTATTGCGAAAAGCATCATAGCGAAGCAAAGAACGATCTGGCCACGGTTTTTCTCGAACGCTGCCTGGAGTTGTGTGTGAAAGGTGGCACTTCAAGCATTGTGATGCCGCAGAACTGGTTGTTCCTGACCAGCTATAGGAAGTTCCGTGAGAAGCTTCTGAAGAATGACACCTGGCATTTGATTGCACGACTGGGGGAGGGCGGATTTGATTCATCAGCCG
>JAMJFV010000242.1 GCA_023544495.1 ANME-2 cluster archaeon | reverse complement strand
TATAAAACGAAAGGTTTATATTCCTATGAAAAAGATAACAAATTAAAGTATGCTTAAATAGTATTATAGGATTGGAGAATTGTTATGTTCGACTTAAAAGGTGGTTCAAATTTGTATAAACGAATTGCGCTGATTCTGGCGGTGGTATCAGTATTAGCTACGGTATTGACGGGTAATGCGGCTGCGGATGTTGTAGTGACTGCGAGTGGGGATCCGATTGAGGGTGCACTTGTTCAGCTTGTGGATTATCCGCAGTATAACGATACGACTGATGTGAATGGGAATTATACAATACCAAACGTGCCTATAGGGACATATTTGATAAGTGCAAGTGCTGAAGGATATGCAACAAACACGAGTTCCGTTATTGTCTCAGATGGTGCAACTACCGAAAAGAATTTTATTTTAGATGTTGGATTTGAAGTATCCATTCCTTGGACAGCCACCACAGGGGGTTGGACCACACCTTATGTAATCGTCAATCAGGGTACAGTTAATGCTTCTGTCACCATGGAATATTATGACCAAGCTGATGGCAGCCTTGTTGGTGCCGATTCGATGACAATCGTTCCAGGCGCCAGCAAGTTCGCTTTCCGTGAATGGATAACTACAACTACTGACGGTAGTGTTAAGGTCGTATCAAATCAGCCTATCAGCGTAATTGTTGACCAGATGAAACCCGCCGATACAACCTTTGGAGCATACTCAGTCGGAAGCGGTGGAAGTACTCAGGTATTCATCCCATGGACCGCTACCACGGGGGGTTGGACCACACCTTATGTAATCGTCAATCAGGGCACAGGAAATGCTTCTGTCACTATGGAATATTATGACCAGGCTGATGGTAGCCTTGTTGGTACCGATTCGATGACAATCGTTCCAGGCGCCAGCAAGTTTGCTTTCCGTGAATGGATCACTACAACTACTGACGGTAGTGTTAAGGTCGTATCAGATCAGCCTATCAGCGTAATTGTTGACCAGATGAAACCCGCCGATACAACCTTCGGAGCATACTCTGTCGGAAGCGGTGGTAATACTCAGGTATTCATCCCATGGACCGCTACCACAGGGGGTTGGACCACACCTTATGTAATCGTCAATCAGGGCACAGTTAATGCTTCTGTCACCATGGAATATTATGACCAGGCTGATGGCAGCCTTGTTGGTACCGATTCGATGACAATCGTTCCAGGCGCCAGCAAGTTTGCTTTCCGTGAATGGATTACTACAACTACTGACGGTAGTGTTAAGGTCGTATCAGATCAGCCTATCAGCGTAATTGTTGACCAGATGAAACCCGCCGATACAACCTTCGGAGCATACTCTGTTGGAAGCGGTGGTAATACTCAGGTATTCATCCCATGGACCGCTACCACAGGGGGTTGGACCACACCTTATGTAGTCGTCAATCAGGGCACAGTTAATGCTTCTGTCACCATGGAATATTATGACCAGGCTGATGGCAGCCTTGTTGGTACCGATTCCATGACAATCGTTCCAGGCGCCAGCAAGTTCGCTTTCCGTGAATGGATTACTACAACTACTGATGGTAGTGTCAAGGTCGTTTCAGATCAGCCTATCAGCGTAATTGTTGACCAGATGAAACCCACAGATACCACCTTCGGTGCATATTCTGTAAATTAAATGAGGTATTTATTACCTCATTTCTTTATCCATGGACTGGACTACCTTGGAGATAATTTGTGAATCATATGTCAATTAGGTAAGCTTTAATAAGCTTACCTTCATTTTCCTTTTTATGTCTGAGAGATTCTTGTATACTTTATTGTGTATCGCTGTTCTTACTATGATTGGTGCGGGATGTATAACAGAAATTGGTAACACCGATATAGCCTTGAAAAACGTTGATATATCTGAAATATATTCAACATTCAATGCACCACATTCCTTAGAGATCAATTTAGTAAACGAAGAAAGCAATTTAACTAAAATAGTCTATACGAACAGCGAACATGATACTGTTATTCTCACAATTCAACCTGATACTAATAAACCGATCAATACTAATACATTAATTAAGATGAATGAAATTGATGTTCATTTTGTCAGGCAAGATGCGTTTTATGTATATATCTGGATAATTGATAGCCATAGATTTTCTATAGTCGGCACAGATGAGACTATCTCTTATGATTTTGTGAAAGAAATGATTGCATACACTTTGGATTATCTAATAGTATAGTACATTTGAGAAGGCACCCAACCACTTTAAGTTACACCATCACGAAATATAAGTCTTACTTTTTGGATATTGTCTTGATTCTTAATCCCTTTGTATGTAATCTCTTTTCTCATATTTCGCACCCCTAAACCCTATTTTCCGCAACTTTAAAATTGCTAAACTCTGAATTTATTTCGGCCCTTGTTATTCATCCCCAGAGTATGCTTCAAGTGGCACTCCAGCCAATCTAAGTACTTCAATCTGCTTGGCCAATATCTCTGTCTGGAAGGTCTGTACCAGAGTATTCTGTGACCATAACCGATGGAATTCGATATTATCAAAGAGAGACAATAACCTGGAAGTAGTTGGTGATCCGCAATCTCGGTCTTCAGGATAGATAGAAATGCTCTCTAACCCATCATTCTTCATTTCCAATC
>JAMJFV010000241.1 GCA_023544495.1 ANME-2 cluster archaeon | reverse complement strand
CACGGGGAAATCATAAAAGAAAATCATCGTTTAGTAAGAGATCTCAATGCTGTCCAGAAGGTTATCGAGTCCGGAAAGATCCGAACACATTCAAATTACAAATCCCACTGGTACAGTTTTAAGCAATTCGATGACTGGATACAAAAATACTGGATAGATCCATCGTATCATATCGAGACAAGACATCTGGATGCAACACGAGCAGAACCGGCACAGCTGGCAATATTAGATGTGGGAGATAACCTTAATGGACTGTTTCAAAGGCAGGGAATAGACAGATCGAATTGAAACTGGTTCATTGAATATTTTTGTACCAAATATTCTTACTCTCAATATCGCCGGATATATTAGTATTGTTCAATAATGTGCCGCCGTATTCATACCCATGATTTTGCAAAAATGATATTGATCCCCAATGAAACAGCTCGGGCGATAGTATAAGCAATGTTCATATTCTGTTTTTGCATTTCATCCTCCATCCAATTCAACCGATAAACCGCAAGACCGTTTTCCCGATATTCGGGTAATGTGGCAAAATCTGTCATCTCTATGTTCTGAGAGGTAAGACTGTTCCAAATAGATTAAATTATACCTGGTGGCATTCCTGCCGGCATCCCACCCATAGCTCCAGGAGGTATACCGCCACCTTGCATCATTTCCGGAGGCACATCTGGTCCATTTCCTCCTTCAGATGCGATGATATCATCAATCCGCAGAATCATTATTGCCGCTTCGGTGGCACTATTGATGGCCTGGGTCTTGACCCTGAGAGGATCCAAAACTCCATTCTCCTTCATATCGATGATGTATCCGTTCATCACATCAAGACCAGCATTTACGTCCCCCATCTCATGGCGGGACCTTAGCTGTACCAGGATATCAAGGGTATCCAATCCTGCATTGTCGGCCAGGGTACGGGGTATGATTTCCATTGCATCAGCAAATTTATCGACAGCCAGCTGTTGCCTTCCTTTCAATGTGGCAGCGTATTCTCTCAACCGCAACGACAGTTCTACTTCCGGGCTGCCGCCGCCTGTCACAAGTTTTTCATCCTCGATGACAACACCAACTACATGAAGTGCATCTTCTACAGCACGTTCTGCACTATCCACAACATGTTGGGTTCCTCCCCGGACCACAATACTGACAGCCTTAGGATTCTTGCAGCCAGTAACATAGAGCATATTCTCTTCACCGATCTTCTTCTCATCTACCTGACCAGCTCCACCAAGATCAGGATCAGATATCTCCTCAATATTTGTCATTAAATTTGCACCAGTGGCAAGAGCCAGTTTCTCCATATCACTCTTTTTGACACGTCTGACTGCCAGTACCCCGGCCTTTGCCAGATAATGCTGAGCCATATCATCGATACCTTTCTGACAAAATATTACGTTTGCACCGCTATCGATGATCTTGTTTGTTACGTTTTTAAGCATCGTTTCTTCCTGGTCCAGGAACTGCTGGAGCTGCTCAGGAGAAGTAATGTTGATCTCTGCATCAACTTCTGTCTTTTTATACTCCACAGGTTCACTGATCAGGGCTATCCTGGCTTCTTTCACATGTTTTGGCATGTAAGGATGAACACGCTCCTTGTCAATGACCATGCCCTCGATTACTTCAGAATCATTTATACTGCCACCAACCTTTTTTTCGATCTTGATAGAATCAATGTCCACGAATTTCTTGTCATTCTTTTTTTCTGTGACAGCATGTACCGCTTTAACGGCCAGCTTTGCCAGTTGTTCACTGGAACCCTCAGCGCCTTTCCCAGTCATCGCAGTATTGGCAATTTTTATTAAAATATCATCGTCCTCTTCAGATACAGATTTTGTAATACCCTTCAGAATTTCTTCTGCTTTTTGAGCTGCCTGCAGGTATCCGCTGGCGATTACCGTGGGGTGGATTTCCTGTTCCAGGAGATCTTCCGCCATATTTAACAGTTCACCTGCAAGAACTGATGCTGTGGTAGTACCATCACCCACTTCATCGTCCTGGGTTCGAGCAACCTCAACAATCATCTTGGCTGCCGGGTGTTCAATATCCATTTCCTTTAAGATAGTGGCTCCATCATTGGTAATGGTCACATCCCCAAATGCGTTCACCAGCATCTTATCCATACCTTTCGGGCCAAGTGTAGTCCTCACGGCATTAGCCACTGCTTTTGCTGCCATGATATTGCTTTTTTGGGCTTCTTTACCACTGGAACGCTGGGTTCCTTCTCTTAGAATGAATACGGGCTGATCTATATGCTGCCCTTTTATGTTGGGTTCTTGTTCGTTCATCGTTGGATAGTAAACATAAGAATCCTTACATATCAAGTTAATCTTCAGATTCTGCATAAATTATTCGCTATATCATCATTTTCATCAGATTAATTATTTAAGATGTAATGGTGACGAATTGGCTTGGAGATTAAAGAATTATGTGTTCGATATGTGGATATTTTTCCCATAATAAGATACCAACATCTTCCGTCATTGACATGCTATCCAGAATGGAACATCGTGGTCCAGATGCGTGTGGACTCTATGCTGACGGAGAGATACTGAAAAAGAACAGTGTAGGACAATTGTCAAGAGCCTTTGCATGAAGATTCCCGTTGAAAATTGACCCCTTTTTCCCACCAATTTTGACCCACCTT
>JAMJFV010000240.1 GCA_023544495.1 ANME-2 cluster archaeon | reverse complement strand
TCTGCTGGTGATACTTCACGTTCGGCGTAGTTGTACCATGTGTATGTTTCTGCTATTGGGTGATCTGCGATCAAGTCGCTGCTGGTAAATTGACACGCACAAGTTTCTGACGGCAATGGTCCCTTTCGTTGACCAACTAACATGCGGCCACCGTCCATAGCATGAGACTCCAAACGTCGCAGTCCAGTTAAGTTTTTAAGAATGAAAATGCTTGCCTGGCATTCACCATTTGTTACCACAACACTTGAAACTTCAAATGGAAGATTAAATGTGTCGAGCTGAAGGAGCGTCACACTTCCATCGACGCTCCCTCGGATTCACTGATTGCTGCCACTCAAGCTCATTGAGTTTTTAAGAATGAAAATGCTTGCCTGACATTCCTCCAAGGCTCTCATGGACCGGTGATGTTCCACATTGTTGCATCAACCACGTTGAACATCCTTAATATATGTGTTTGAGCATGTACAGCAAGCTGCGATATATCAGGCCATCAAGTGCTCCATCATGTCAATCTACGGCTTTCCATCGTCGCCCCGATACCTTTGCTTCGCATCAATGCCATGTCTCACAGTCCAATATGTTGAGAAGGAGCGTCGATATTCGCATGTTAACTGAAAATCCTTCACTGGGATATTATAGGCCATCAACTGCTCCATCACTTCAACCCTCGGCTTTCAATAGTCGCTCCGATACCTTTGCCTCGCATCAATGCCATCTCTCACCGTCCATCATGTATGACAGAAGACTAGCTATTAGGATGTCATGTGACCGTCCCTGTTGGGGAAAGTAGAGGCCACATACGTGTTCCATGACGTCAACCCAAGGCGTAAAGAAGTCGCCGCGATGTCTTTGTTTCGAAACAATGTCATCTTGCACCGTGCATCATGTATAGCAGAAGCGTCGCTAGTCGCATATCATGTGGCAGTCCGTGTTGAGGTCTAATAGGCCAGCCACGGCGCTCGGAAGTTGCTGCGATACCTTTGTTTCGCACATCTGCCATTTCTCATCGTTTATGGCGTGGAGTAGGAGAGTCGGCTAGCGACAGGTTATGTTAGAGTCCGTTGTTGCGACATGATCCAAGTGCTCCATCACCCGTGAACATACTGAAACCAACCTAGCTACGGCTCGAATCTGTCAGTACGATAGCGTTCTTTTGCACATCTGTCATTTCTTCACCATCGATAATGTATAGATTGGTGAAGAATGATATGAGTCTAGATGAATGTCATGAGGGTCCGAGATAGAAAAATTATAGACCATCCAAGTGTTCCATCACGCCTTGCTCCGGCTTGCATGTATCAGTGCGATAGCGTTCTGTGGCACCAGTGTCATTTCTCCTCGTCCATTGCGTATGGCAGGAGAGTCCGCTAGTTGGATGTCATGTGAGGGTCGATCGTTGGGAAATTATTGGCCATCCAAATGTTCCCATCACGCTTGCTCCGGCTTGCATGTATCATGGCGATAGCGTTCTGAGGTACCAGTTCCATTTCTCACAGTCCATTGCATATAGGTTTGTATGGATAGATAGTCCGCTAGTTGGATGTCATGTGAGGGTCCGTGGTTGGGAAATTATTGGCCATCCAAGGGTTCCATCTTGTATGTCGAACCAGAAACCAACCTAGCCACGGCACTCATGAGTCAGTGCGATATTCTGTATTGAGGATATAAGGCAAGCTTCATGTCACGCCAAGGCTGTGAGAACGTCGCAGTATGCGGAGTTGTAGTTCACCGACTTGTCAAAAAAAGCCCTGATCAAGTTATCCGAGGCTCTCATGGACCGGTTATGTTCCACATTGTTCGAGCAACCTCATCCAACATCCGTATTATGTGTATTGAGGATATAAGGCAAGCTTCATGTCACGCCAAGGCTGTGAGAACGTCGCAGTATGCGGAGTTGTAGTTCACCGACTTGTCAAAAAAAGCCCTGATCAAGTTATCCGAGGCTCTCATGGACCGGTTATGTTCCACATTGTTCGAGCAACCTCATCCAACATCCGTATTATGTGTATTGAGGATATAAGGCAAGCTACATGTCACGCCAAGGCTATGAGAACGTCGCAGTATGCGGAGTTGTAGTTCACCGACTTGTCAAAAAAAGCCGTGGCCAAGTTATCCAAGGCTCGCATGGACCGGTTATGTTCCACATTTCTGCACTTACCACATCTAACATCCTGTGTTGGAGGATGTATAGCTAGATGCATGTCAACGTAAGTTTTTACGCTGGTGTATTGTAGGTAATCAACTGCTTCATCACGTCAAGCAACGGCTTTCCATCGTCGCCCGATACCTCCGTTTCGCATCAATGTCATCTCTCACCGTCCAACATGTATAGATGTGTATAGAAGGGGCGTCACTAGTTGCATGTCATCTCAAGATCCTTTGCTGGGATATTATAGGCCACACACATGTTCCATCACGTGTGTAAAGACGGAAACCAGCATAGCCACGGATTTCAGAAGTCGCTGCGATACAGCGATGATTATCATCCTTAATATATGTTTTGGAGGATGTACAGCAAGCTACATTTCATGCCAAGGCGATGCGGACGTCGCAGTATTCTGTGGTCGGATGCCGATTCCGTGGTAGGATGCCTGGCGGAAAACAAGCGTTCGATGCGGGACTGTAGTTTGCGTTCCAGAACCCGTCG
>JAMJFV010000023.1 GCA_023544495.1 ANME-2 cluster archaeon | reverse complement strand
AAATCCCCCCCGAGGCTTCTATGTCCTGATGTACAAAAAGCAGTTATTTTTCAACTCTCCCCGCTTTCGATGTCCTCAATCTCGCTTCCCATATACATGCATCAAGTTCAATATTGTGCTTTGCAGCTAATTCTTTCAGTTCCCATGCAGCTATTTCATCCCATCTCCGCATAAGACCGAGATAATCAGCCATATCCATACTGGCAAAGACCCATATTTCCTGGTCCCCATCCTGATAAAAAGCCTGGAGCTGGCGAAGTATATCAAGTCCTTCCTCTCCAAGTTCAGGATGGTCAGAAAAAAACATTCCAAAATTGCGCAGTAATTCACCTAAAAAACCCGTTTGCTCAGCCAGAGGTTTCAGTATCCTGAATAATTCCAGAGTCCTGGAAACATCTCCATCATTTTCAGCATTATACGCCAAGAATGTTAGATTTTCAAGAACCAGTAATGTATCGTAGGGTTTTGCAGTCTGTAGAACATCCAATCTATTATAATAAAATCCATTACCCAGTACCTGCTTGGCAGGGAGAGCATTAATAATTGAAGAGCAGCACTTCTTGAATTTATTCCCACTTCCGCAGGTACAGGGTTCATTTCGCCCTACTTTCCCTGTGATAGGCAGTACATTGCGCTCGTTCTATATATTTGCTATCTCCAGCCTTCTAAGCTCACCCATGACGGCACTCCATCGCCTTCCTCCTCTCACCTTCGCCCCATCCGCAGCTATAGGAGCAGGCAAGTAATTTGTAGTTAGTCAGTGGAAGGATTGAATCGCGAGGTTGAGTTATACAATTCAGTATAACTATTTATACAATAGACTTCAATTTTATATTTGATCAAAATGTGCCATTCAACAGTTGAGCTTAAGAGGTGGGGTAACTCCCTTGGAATAATTATCCCTAAAGACAAGATAGAGGAACTTGGCTTATCGGAACACGATATCATTGACCTGGATATTGTCAAAAAGGAAAAGGTCTCGGGATTTGGAATTGCAGAAGGAAAGACTCCCTACAGGCGTGAACACGCTGACGAGCATGAGGACCTGTGGTAATGTGGTATATCTCCTGGATACTTATGCCTGGGTTGAATACTTTATTGGTTCAAAGAAGGGTGAACAAGTAAAGGGGATGGTAGAGGACAGCAACAATGTCATCTATACTCCTGAATGCTGTATTGCCGAACTTAAGGGTTGGGCTATCAGGGAGAGTGTGGACTTTGAGGAGTTGTACCGCATAGTGAGGAAGCTATCTGATATTCAGTGTATCACTACCGGGGATTGGCTGGATGCAGCAGACCTCAGGAGCGAGATGAGGAAAAAGGCAAAGGATTTTGGGATGATGGATGCGTTGATTTTGGCACAGCAGAGACGTCTCGGGTGTAAGGGTGTAAGGGGGGATGTGCACTTTGAGGGTGTGGAGGATACTGTTCTTTTGTGAGCTTTTTGGTGCGACTGGGTGAGATGCAGACGGACGGGAAGAGGGGGCAGGAACGAATGAGAGGCATGTATATTGTATGTTGATGTTTTTTTTTGCAGGGTGATGGAAAATATTTATACGTTTACATCAGATCAATATCTTAAATGGAACTCGAAACTGTAACTGAACAAAGAAAGATTCGTACTGACCTTGATATGCTTGCGAATCGATATTCTAACTGTGTAAATAGTTTAATCCCTGAAGAAGAACCTGATTTTGAAGATTTCAAAGCTATTAAAAGCATCGATGAAATCGCCAGTGAATCTAAACTTCTTAAAGTGCTGGATGCAGATATGATCTTGAGTGAGGGAGAACGATTACTCATTAATGTGTAAAAAACAGCACACTGACAAAATAATAGGTGTCACCGAATCAGCAAACTACAGTGATGAGTTTATTGAGAACGTAAATTGTATACGATATGGAAGTCACTGCAGTTTATGGAACACACATTTTGCAGGTGAAATATTCACTATGGGATTAACTGACGATTCTGGTAGGGCACCATGTGCAACAACAATATGGAAATACGAGCAAATACAAGGCAGAATATCAAACGAGGAGCTATCTGATCAAAAGATTGATTTTAATGGCAAATTATAGACATTGATGGTTATTGGGTCAAAGCAGGATGGAGGAAGTATATAGAAGCTCAAATTGGATGACAATTCACAACCATGCAATGGAAAAGAATCCGAAATAAAATCATCTATGTAATATTATTGTTATTTTCAGTTCCCGCATTTCCCACATTCCCAACCTCCCACCACCTAAAATCACATTCCTTAAATACCTGAAAATTTCTACAGCCCCCTCATATGTCTGAATACCACATCCGCATCCATGACCTTAAACCTCAGGACCGCCCCCGCGAGCGCCTCCTGAAAAATGGCCCCGCCGCGCTCTCTGATTCAGAACTGCTGGCCATCGTCCTGCGCACCGGGACCAGGGGCGAGAACGTCCTGAACCTGTGCAGCCGTATCCTCTCAACATACAACATACAGCAGCTCAGCCGCGCCTCCCCAACCAAACTGCAGGAGATACGCGGAGTGGGAGCCGCCAAAGCTGCCGAGATGGCTGCCATGTTCGAACTGGCACGCAGGCTCGAGACCTTCACCGAAGAAGAGCGCCCCCGCATCAGCAGCCCCGAGGCAGCCTATCGTTTTCTCTATCCAAAATTGCGCGAGCAGAAAAAAGAATCCTTCATCGCCCTGCACCTGGACACCAAGAACAAACTCCTGCGTGAGGAGACCGTGTCCGTGGGCAGCCTCAACGCCAACATCGTCCATCCCCGCGAAGTGTTCAAGACCGCCATCCAGGAAAGCGCCGCCGCCATTATCGTGGCCCACAACCACCCCAGCGGCGACCCCTCGCCCAGCCAGAACGATATCGACATCACCCGCAAGCTCGTCGAGACCGGGCGTGTGATGGGGATCGAGCTCTATGACCACATCATAATCGGGGACGGCAGGTTCCTGAGCCTGAAAGAACAAAATCTCATATAACAGTACAATATCCCGTTACCATCACGGCGGGGTTATCATGGCCCAGTCCAGCATCAGGCCATCCAGTGCCATTAAAATGATCTTGCTGCAGCCTTCCGGCAGGTCATAGGGTAATTCCTCATACCCGATATAGAGTTCATCACCAATATTGATCTCCGGTGATAGGAGCTTCACCTTGCCAAACATGTATTTATCCTTTGTTTTCAGGTCCTGGACCACAACATTACGCCATGCTTTCCCTTCCATCACATTAAGGACAACACATTTCCTCTTGATCTTCTTCACTTCATCCGAACTTGCCGCACACATACATTTCACCAATAATTCATTTCAATAATTGAACAGGTAACTGAACTGTTACATGGGTATATCTGACCCTTAATAACATTTTTCATTCCACAAAAATATGCCTCAATATGCATCAGGAAAAGCTCGCTAAATAAACATTTCCTGGAATTCTGCATCACAAGATCCCTTCGACCATATCCCAGTCATGTTCGTAGATATGGGCACTGGCACTGATAGTGGTTATCATACCCGGCTTGACACCAACCTCATCTGCAATATATTCAAGCAACCTGGACAACCCATACAGGTTTGCAGGATATGCCCCCGCAAAATCATGACTCCTAAACAGCGTGGTCAGGTTGACCTTTCCGCCCCGTATCTTGAAATCATCGATGATCATGCAGGGCACCTCATCCACCACAGTATCAATAGTAGGGATCCAGGTAACCGCCGTCGCCCTGCGGGTGGTCGGATTACCTTTTAATTTTTCGATAACATACGCTATCTGGTCGACCTCTTCATTCCAGTTACGGAGGCGCTGACCATAAGTATATTCAAATTCCTGCACGTTCTCCCCGGTGATCAGCTGCTTGGCATATTCCTCAAGCCGCTCCTCGTTCCACGAAATGTCTTTTGGTATCCTGTTCTCGTACGGGTTCTGGATAACGATCATAAGGTTCAGATACTCCCGTATCCGGCTTCCCCGCTCGTCAGTGACCTCATGCCCGTGATTCCATATCATGTTAAGTCCGCGGTACCAAGCATCACTGATGGTACCGGTTCGGATCATCCTGCCAATTTGAAGTGCCATATCCTCACATCTCCGTATTTCTAGGTAATACTAATTTTCAAAAAGTTTAAGTTTATTCAAAGTAGTTAAACATAATGTTATTAAATTACTATATATTGTGGTTACCATGGACCCTATGTTCATAAAAATACATCCGGCATCTGATACTTTTATCGTAAAAAAACGTTCATTTTTCGAAAATGACGTTTTTCTGCCAGGAAATGCTATCATCGGTGCAGGTTCCAGCTTCTGGGGAGACCTGGTGGTAAAAGGTGCTCTTGACCTGGGCAGAGAGTCAAAGGTCAAAGGCAACATTACCGCCAGGACAGCTGTTATCAGCGCAGACTCACATATCGAAGGTAACATTAAGGTATCATCCGACCTTACGCTGCTGGACAGGGTCATTGTAGGGGGATTAGCCTATGCCGATGGCGATATATTCATTCGGCCCAAGGTCTCGGCCAGGGCTGCAGAATGTACTGGTGACATCATGGTCACAGGGAGGACCAATATAAAAAGTATCAGTTCAGGCCACAAGCTCGTCGCTCGCAAGTGGTAAATCACATTTTTGTCCCCTGGCCTTTTGGAATTCGTGTGCTTTTTTCTTGGCGACTGCATAGGAAAACAGGAACAGTTCATTTAAAAATATCGTGGCGTCTTTCAGTAATTCAGGTTCTAATGTACCTCTTGACAGGAAATCCAGTATATATATTGTAGCTATGCACGCCTGGCTAAATTCATCAACATCATCAAAAACCTTAGCCACTGAATTGTACGCTGACAACCATGGTTTTTTTAACTGGCCGGTAAGGGCGATATCAAATGAGCCAACGGGCCGGATGGCATTTATCTCCATCAGGTTCTCGCGCACAGTCTCAATTTTTTGAGTGTCCCATTTCTCAAGAGGAGATATACATGATTCGTATTCTTTCCAGATCTCTTCCAGAACAGTCATCAGGAGTTCTCTTTTTTCTTCAAGATGGATGATATGGTAATCCACTTTGAATCTGGGTGTACAGATAAGATAATTTCGCAGGAGTTCACGCAGTTTCTCGGGAGGGTCTCCTTCAAGTTCATCAATGTTCTCAAGCACTTGATATTCCCTATCACTCAGCTCAACGACAACCCATTTTACCATGTTATATCTCTAATAGCTCTTTAATAAGTTAAGTAATATTTGGTATTTGACCTATAAATAAACACTACATACTGATTACATATTGATGTTACTGTGCTGCCAAAAAACATCGTGCAAACAAAGGAGTGGTTCTCTGGCTCGTATGCCGCCATCCTGGGTAAAGAACATGAAATGGAGTAGCTTTAAGCCTGTATGAAGGAACGTTACACAAGTACCAGCAAATACCACCACACTGGGGATTTGAAATATTTTGAAAAATCTCATGAACGGAAAATTTCAAGATGATTCTTCCGAGCTTTACCTTCTCATATGTATTCGGCGACCCTGCTGATCTTGATGTTCATCAAATTACCAGCCATGGAGATAATTACGGTGAATACCATTAACAAGTGCGTATGAACATCATGCAGCGGCCTGGATGGAGGGTATGGTCGATAGAATCGTTTTTTGCGGGCATTTCTCCACACACAGTCCGCATTGAGTACATTTCTCCTGGTCGATCTCAGCAAGAAAGTCGGTTATCGTAATTGCATCGGCAGGGCAGTTCTTTGCACAGATACGACATGCTATACACCCGAATTCACACACTGCTTTTACATCCTTACCTTTATCTTTCGACCGGCAAAGCACATGCACAGATTCACTTTCACTTTCCATCACCAGAATATTGTTAGGGCACTCATTTACACAGACACCACAACTTTTGCACATATTCTTGTTAATATGCGGAAGCCGGTTCTTATCCATTGTTATTGCACCAAAAGGACAGGCACGCACGCAGGTACCTCTGCCCATGCACCCAAAACTGCAACCCTTTTCACCATCAGATATCATCATTACCGCTTTGCAGTCATTAATACCGATATAATCTATCTTATCGATACAGTGAACACCACCATTACACCGTACTAATGGATATCTCTTGTCTGCTTCTTTCACTTCTTTCCCTAACTTCGAGCCTACCTGTTTGGCAACCTCAAAACCTCCAACTGGACAGCCCGCAATAGGTGCCGCTTCGTTTACCACTTTTTCGGCAAAATCAGAACATCCGGCATAACCACATGCACCGCAATTGACACCCGGCAACACTTCAATGACCTCCTCCACAATTGGATTCGTCTCAACTGCAAATTTTATTGATGCCCAGATAAGCACAATGCCTACAAGAAATCCGATACTTCCAATAATGACCGCTGATTCGGATATTAACAATGCACCATTCATGTCGGTATCACTCCGAAGAAATTAACAAAGGCCAGGGAAAGCAATGTGGTAATAAAGAATGCATGGGGTAAACCCTGGATAGATCCAGGCACATGAAGTATGTTAATTCTCTCCCGGATAGCAGACATAAGCAGCATGACCATGGTATATCCGAGACCAGCTGTAAATCCGTAGAATACACTTTGCACAAATCCATATTCAAGTCTTACATTCAGTACCACGACACCCAGGATAGCACAATTGGTAGTAATCAGGGGAAGAAATATTCCCAGTGACCGGTACAGTGGAGGGCTGTATTTACGGATGATAAATTCTACCAGTTGCACGAGAGCTGCAATTATGATAATAAAGCTTATTGTAGACAGGAACGTCAATCCCAGAGGTTGCAGGATATAAGAGAATATTATAAATGCTGCCGTGGATGCCATTATCATCACA
Organism: ANME-2 cluster archaeon; assembly: GCA_023544495.1. Taxonomy (GTDB): domain Archaea; phylum Halobacteriota; class Methanosarcinia; order Methanosarcinales; family Methanocomedenaceae; genus Methanocomedens_B. The sequence goes on along the minus strand of JAMJFV010000023.1, from coordinate 11,522 downwards.
AACAGTACGGCTGCAGACATACCTGCCGCGCTCTTTGTCTCTTTTGATACGCCCAGGAATGAACACAGTCCCAGGAACTGGACAAGCAGGAAGTTCTTGACAAATATCCCATTTATAGCTATGGCGAATAGATTGTCCATCTATCACACCTCCCTCAATTTTCTGATACGGCCGTAATTGACCATTGCCATCAATACTCCTATAGTCATGAAAGCGCCACCAGGGAGGATCATGAAAGTTGCCGGGTTTATAGGAATACTTATTACGTGCAACCCGAACAGTACTATCATTCCTGTACCCAGAAGCTCCCTTATTGCACCAATTATTACCAGTACAAGTAAAAATCCTGTGCCTATCCCTAAAGCATCAACAATTGAGAATTTCACGGTATTCCTGTTGGCATATGCTTCTGCACGGCCAATTATAATGCAGTTAACCACAATGAGGGGAATAAAGATACCCAGTGCTTTGTATAAAGGTGGAGTATATGCCTCCATGACCATATCTATGACCGTTACGAATGTACAGATAATAATAATGAACATGGGCAGGCGGGTAATCGGAGGAATATGTTTTCTCAATGCCGAAACCATGATATTTGAACCCATCAGAACAAATAATGTAGCTCCTGCCATGCCGATGGCATTCTCAACAGATGTCGTAACTGCAAGTGTGGGACAAAGTCCAAGCACCAGTCCAAAAGTTGGATTATCCTTTATAATTCCTCGTAAATATTCACCTTTGATTGTCATTTCGGCCATAATGAATTCCACCTATTTCTCCTTTTCCTGAATTTCATTTATTTTATACTGTATTGCATCGATTACAGCCTGGGAAGAAATTGACGCACCTGTTATGGCATCAATTGCTCCACCTTTCTTTGACAGCATTAGTTTGGACTCTTCCACTCCTTTGAACTGTTCACTGAACCATGGTTCAACAATTTTCGCACCGAGCCCCGGAGTCTCAGCATGTGTCATAATCTTAATTCCTGTTATGGTATAATTTGTATCAATTCCGCCTGCAACCGTGATAACGCTCTGAGAACCGCTCTGGTCCCTGAAAAAACTATATCCTATCAGGTTATTGTTCTCATCAAGAGCGCGGTAATACAGTGTTTCCTCGCCTGATAATACCTGTTCAAAACTGACCGCTCCTGGCATTACTTCCCGCAGTGCCAGCTGTCTTTGCTCTTCCTGGTAGATCTTGAGCTGTACCTGTGTTGGAATATAGACTGCACCAAGCACAACTGCTGCAATTACCGATAATAACACCAGTTTTACAAGTGCAGACATGTATTCCTTGTCGAGTCTCATGCCGTCACCTCATCAACCGGCTTCGGGTAAGTATTCTTTTCAATAAATGGCGATATGGCATTGGCAATGAAAACAGTGTATAATGAGCCCAGTCCATAGTTATAGCTGAAATACCCGTACATTACCGTCAATGCACCACACATTATACCATATATTATCCTGCCGTCCTTTGTGACAGGAGATGTGGGGGAATCAGTGGCCAGTATGAACACACTGAGCAGCAACAATCCTGTGATAACATAGGAAAGGTCCTCACCTAACACTACTGCCAGGACTAACGTGGTCAACAGGTATGACAGTGGAATGCGCCATTCAATGTATTTCTTACGTATCAGATATAGAACTCCAATAAGGGCAATTGGTGAAACTTCAACTAATCTCCCTGCACCCAGTTCAAGGATAAGGTCAGAATACTGGGTTATATGGGGTACAGAATCCACAGCTAATAAAGCCGTCCAGGACATATTCAAAAAAACCAAAGCTGCTATTGCAGGATTGAATAATGTAGATCCCAATCCGCCAAAAGCAAGTTTGACAAAAGCAACGGCAAAAAGTGCACCTATTATAGGTATCCACAGCGGAACAGTAGGTGGGAGCAGTAATGCAAGTATCAAACCTATCAGTGCTGCATCCCCGTCTTTAATGGTCAATTCATGGTGCTGGACTTTCTGGATAACAACTTCTGTGAGTACGGCTGCCAGTACACTTACCAGTATTATAGCCAGAGAATACAACCCGAATACATACACTGATATCAGGCTCACCGGAACAAGTACTGCTATCTTGGCAGCATTTATTGATGCAATAGTATCACCGAGTTTCACATGGGGAGGATGAGATACTGCAAGTTTCATTATTTCCCCTCCGCCAAGATCATTGGAGCACCCATATGACAGGGACTGTTACAGGAACCACAACCCAGTTTCAGATTCGGTGAATCTTTTTCCTGCAATACCATGAATGATTTTAATAATGCGTGTTTTGCGTACCGTATCAACTGTATCAGATGTCGTTTGGATGGACACACCATTGAACACAGGCCGCACTCTACACAACTCTGGGCATGGAGTTTCTCACATTCGTCGTACCTGCCAATATCTGCATACGATGCAATGAACCCTGGCAGGATATTTACGGGACACACATCAACGCACCGGGCACAGTGTATGCAAGGGCCTGTTTTATCCCTCAACACCTCATCCTCTGACTGCACAACTATCCGTGTTGTGGCTTTTGTGACCGGCACTTCATCGGTGAATTGAGATGTCCCTGTCATGATATCGTTCACTATGATCTTACCGGGTTTCCCACGGTACCCGCCACAGGATTCGATAGCTTCCCTGAAACTGGTCCCGACCACAACCCTTTTAAGGCCGGGCTGGTTCACCGCCCCGGAGACCATTACATTGATTTTGATAGGAGGAATTCCTTCAAGCACTGCTTCACTCACGGTCATTGCACCGTAGGCACTGAAAATGAGCACACCCACGTCTGCCGGGGTGCCAGTAATGGGCACTCTCATACCTGTCATCTCTTTTGCCAGGAGATTTAGCATGGTGGGAGAATATACTCTCTTTACCTGGAATATGCTAATATTGTCATCTTCACCCAGCTCGGCCCTGATAGCTGAAATGGTCTGGATATCATTCTTTTTAACCACGAACGCTCCCTTGCTGGCACCTGAAGCCCTAAGTAATAATCTTAATCCGTTGATTATCCCAGGGACATTCTCTGAGGTGAAATTACTATATAGATCACCTTCATTAGTCAGGTTTATCAATATAGTATCAATCAGTTTTCCACTATTGAGTTTAAAATATATAGAATTCCCATCCAGGTCAATTATACCGGACTCCTTTAATGCAGAAAGTATTTCACCGGTATTTGCTGATTTATTACCTCTGAATTTAGTAGCGTCACCATTTTGATCATATTCTATTATCACACTCTGCATTTTACCACATACAGGATGTGCGTAATCTTTGATAGCTACAACCTCTCCTGAGACACTTGAATGGACCGGAGCACCCAGGTCATGGTCAACTTTTCCTATCATTTGACCGATTTTTACGTTATCCCCCACACTTACCAGTGGTTCGCATATTACTCCCCTGTGTTGAAGAAGCGGTATTACCACCTTATTGCGTGACTCTTGAACATTTTCGTGTGAATTTTTTTCGTTCACTTCTTCTTTCATTTCATTAACCTCTACAAGAATTATTTTATTTTAAACCGTGTTTAGCAGGCATAATTATCTAACCATCCAGACCAAACTCTACAGGCAACTCAGGTGTATGCTCAACTTCTTCGGGTTTTGGCCTCAGAGGTACGATCTCCACGGTAACGTTATATGATGAGAAATTCGTTGGAGGGTCAGTCTCTGCCGGGTCAGTTTCATATCCTAACAGTGACCAGTCAATCCTGGATGTATTGCCATGACAATCAACACACCACAGTGCAGTTAATCCCATAGCATTATCACTACTGTTGGAAATGATATTATGGCTGATGGAATAATACACATCCCTGTTCCTCATTACGGCATCTGGATAATTGGGTGCTCCATCCATGTCTGCATCAAATGACCTCATTTCAGAGACGGTCACATTACCGTCATTATCAACATCGGCGTTCCTCACATGAAAAAGAATGATGGGGGTGCCCCAGCTTGAACTGTTATCAGGGTCCTGTACTATTTCCTCATCGCTGCCCTCGTCCCACCATGATACTTTAATGATATTAAATGGCTTCAGGAAGACTCCCGAATCATTTCTCTTGGACGGATAGGGAATTCCCTCAACGGTACCATTGAACCAGGCCAGGACTGGCTGAAAATCCTCTGTCCTGTAAACATTTACCCTGTTACCGCTGGTCCAATCCACTGAAAGCAGCGGAGAACCACCAGGTAATTGACCCCCTTTTAACAGTGGAATATGGCATGACTCGCATGACACATTTACCAGATGAGCATCCGTGTACATACCGTGGGTGACTTCAAAATGACAGTCTGTACATTGTTGCATAGGGTATACACCGGGATTCATGCTGTCAATGGTCCGGTTGCGCCCGATCTGGTGATCCAGGGTTGTATGACACTCTATACAGGTTATACTTGCATTGGCATGGGCATCATATTCAGCATAGTCATCACCCGACCACATCACAGCCCGCAAGGGAACCTCTATCCTGTGGCACCGGTCTGCACACACTGCATCTGAAGGAGTACCCAGGAATATGTCATCAAATGTTTCTGAATCATTATCCATCTCGCCCGGTGAGGTTTCAAGTAACTGGAACCAGTCGAAATCACCATCACCCTTCAAATGGCACACCCTGCAATCAGACGTCAAGAAACCTATAACAGTATCATTACTGTCAATTACCATGTTGAGATTGACATTTTCAGGTTCTGAAATGCCCCAATTCCTGGCCAGTTTATCTGAATAGTCTTCTTCGATCAGGTTAATGTGAAGAGGAGACCAATCATTAATTGATGCGTACCCGGCATTACCCAAAACATGGTACGAATTATTCACGTCATCATATGCTCCCGGATGGCAGCCACCACAGGTGTTTTCATTCCACATGTTCCCCTTTATATAATGAGAGGCCTGAGCCTGGTAATTATTATAGCTAAGGTTGCCAAAGAAGATTACAGCCAATGCAGTGAGAATAATTATTATAGACAGAATGCGCATTTTCATCAAGTCAATTCCTCGATCATGCTAATTTATCTTCAAGTTCCCTGATAACGAGACAAACCGTATTGAATATCAGTTGTATATTGCTCATTTCAAGATCATCGGTAACATACATGTTAACATTGAACGTTTTGGATATTTCGTAAATATTGGAATCAATGATATCTTCCATTGAACTCCTGGATGTTCTTTCACCTATGAAATTCACTTTCAGCATATTTCCCAGTACTGATGCTTTGATAGATATTCGATTTAAAGGACTTTCCTTTTTAGCGAACATTGAAAAGAAATCAGACGACCTGAAATTCTCTTCCAGCAACTTCCAGCCATTGTTCACTACGCTTCTATTGATAGCAACCATGAGCAGATTCTCTTTGACCAATACATTTGAAGCCGCATCCAGACTTTCCTTGAGACCCATTTGATTTGCTCCTATTATTTTTTAAACGTGCTCTTGATCCTCTTTCTGAGAATATATGAGGCCTTCCCTCACAGGTGAATACAGTGGGCTATGTTCCATCTTGTTGAATATTCTCAGTGACCGCGTTAATCCGAAAAGCATCGCCAGTATCTGTGCGACTACAAGCAGCATGGCCACATTCAGGCCTATTGTGATGATTATACCAGTTGTCAGGATATTTGTCTCAACCAGCACGAATGTCAGAAGAGAAATAAATATAATATATGTGCCAATTCGCTCGATCATGATTTATCACCTGAGATATCTTTTACCCATAATGGATATTCCTCCTCTGCTTCCTGTAATGGAACTGTGCCGGTAAACATACTGAAATCCATGGGAAAACGGTGAGGTGTCAGATGTACTACATAGAAATGCAGCAGTATGCCGCACAGGCTCAATATTGCAAATCCGCCATGCAGTACATTAATTGATAAAATATACGAGTTGGGTATAAAGGATGAGAACAGCCATGGGGCCCAGATTATAATGCCTGTCACACACATTATCAGACCATCGAACAGCGCTACGCTCCATATATCTACCTTTTCAAGCCAGTTAAATTTATTTGATTGATATTTTGTAGCCGTTTTACCTAAAATAATTAATACATCAGATATGGCACCTTTAATGTCGTTCAATGTAGGGATGATGTTTTTGGTAAAATCCTTATTTACATACGTTATCTGCAGCAACGAATATATCAGATAATAGATGGCAGCCGACAATAATCCCAATCCAGCCAACCTGTGAAGAAACATGTTTTTTGATAGTTCAATAAGATCTGTGATCCATCCAAGATGTTCAGGATACAACAGAGGAATACCTGTTACATAAAGTGTCAGGATTGAAAGTCCGGTCACTGCATGAACGGTGATCTGGAGAGGGGAGAATCGCTCAATCAAGCGCTCAACATCCGTGGGCTCGGATATGTGCTGAATCTGGGAGTACTTGGTCACTTGATAGTCAGGCAGATCGTGAAATCCTTCACGTTTTGTGAATTTGCGATGTATGGCTATGGTAATCAAAAACAAGCCGATGACACCCATGGCAACAATAATTTTGATGATAGTATTAATCCAGACCGTCTCCCCTGCCCCTTCAGGAATGACCTTCTCAGGTGAAGACTGGAAATTAATATACTGCAGTATACCAAAAAGAATCAATATCGTTAAGAACAATGAAATCTTGCTTATCCTGTTTCTACTCCTCATTATAATCAAAGTTCAAGGTATTTTTTTATAACTTATATCTTTCCATTTAATTTTTGAATGCATTTATTAATTATGTTAAATATTGATGCATGATAGCCATTCATTGTTCATTCATAGAGTATTTTATTTATCATCATAACAAAAAATAGATATATTATCCAATAGTTTGCAGGTAAACATGCACGACCAGCATCGCAGAATACTGACTTCCCTGTTAGCATTGATTGTAGTTACTACAGCTGTATTTACGATATATACATATTTCCCGGCCAAACCTGATGATACAGGAAGTGTTAAAGTAACTGCTCAAAACCGGCAGGCCATGGGTACAATTGTTACCATTGAGACGGTCGGTCACGATGCAGGTGCCCTGGACGCCATAAACAGTGCATTTAATGAAATCGGTCGCATTGAAAAATCAATGAGCACCTATGACCCGGAAAGTGAAATTAGCCTCCTGAACACACACAAAAATGTAAGTAATATTTCTGAAGATTTCATGTACGTAATTGAGCAGTCAATATATTATGGGGATATCAGCAGTGGTGCCTTTGACATTACCATAAAACCCATACTTGACCTGTGGAAAAATAAAATAAATGCTGGTGAGTTCCCAACCGGACAGGACATAAACGAAACCCTTCTCCTGGTGAACTACAGCAATATTTCAATTAACGACAACACTGTTTCTTTTAAAAGAGAAGGCATGTCTATCACTGTGGACGGTATAGCCAAAGGGTATGCTGTGGACAAGGCGGTCGCAGTACTTAAAAATAGTGGATTTGAAAGCGGGTTTGTAAATGCCGGTGGTGATGGGATGTATTTCGGAATAAAACCTGACGGTACTGAATGGAAAGTGGGACTTCGAAATCCACAGAATAAAAGCGAGTCCCTGGTAGTCATGGAAATATCTGATATGGCTGTAGCAACCAGCGGCAACTATGAACGCTACTTCAATGAATCGGCCAGACTCTCACATATAAGTGACCCCAGGACAGGATACTCATCAGAAGGTCTCATGAGTGCGACCGTAATAGCAGGTTCGGCCATGGAAGCGGATACCCTGGCCACTGCAGTTTTTGTGTTAGGATCTGATAAAGGTCTTGAAATTATTGAAAATACCGAAAACACCGAGTGTTTCCTGGTTACTCCGGAAGGGCAAATACTGACATCATCGGGTTTTGACTCCTACCTGTCGAATACAGAATGATCATTCTCTGTATTTAATATAACCTCGTTACATTATATGGCCAAAATATGATGGACAATTCCCTAAATATTGAACTCCAGATATCCCTTCTCTTATTTGTATCCCTTGTCGGGCATCTTATTGCACAGCGCATTGGACAGTCAATTGTTGTAGGAGAAATATTTGTAGGAATACTGGTCGGACCCAGCTTGCTTGGATGGATTACCTATACTGATTTTATAGCAAGTACAGCAACAATTGGTGCAATATTCCTGTTATTCGCTGTAGGACTCCAGACCAGGATGAAGGATATATCCAATCTCACGTCACTGCTGGTGGCATTGATCGGTGTGATCATACCATGGATAGGTGGATATTTCCTTGCTGCTGCTTTCGGGTATAATGCCGTCAGCGCCATTTATGTAGGGACTGCACTCACTGCCACCAGTGTTGCCATCACTGCTCATGTGCTTAAAGAAATGGGTAAACTGGACACATCAACATCTAAAATAATTATAGGGGCTGCTGTGGTCGATGATGTACTGGGTCTTCTGGCACTGTCCATAACTACAGATTTCGTAAGTCACGAGTTCAATGCACTATCCATTTTCAAGATTGCCATTATTGCAATAAGTTTCCTGTTCTTTGGAGTATATCTTGGAATGAATTTTTTTGCCAGGAAATTGGAATACCTGTATGATTGGTCCCAAAAAAATAACATGCCAATGATGACATTCATAGGAGCAGTAACAATAGCATTTTTCTATAGTGTTGTCGCAGAAATTGCCGGCCTGAGTGGTATTGTTGGCGCTTTTATAGCAGGTGTTTCACTTGAAAATTCAAACATTAAGTGTTTCAGAGTAGGAGCATCGTATCTGGAAGCCATTTTTGCATCAATTTTCTTTGTATCCCTCGGAATCCTGGTAGATTTGCATGCTGCCTCTGGTGCTGTGGTCTTTGTCCTTGCATTAACGGTGGTAGCTATCCTGACAAAATTTTTAGGTGGATATTTTACCTCAATGATCATGGGAGTAGGTCATACTGATTCGGTAATTATTGGCCTGGGTATTGTGCCCAGAGGTGAGATCGCAATGATAGCTGCATTAATAGGACTGAATGCTGGTGTAATAGGTCAGGAAATATATTCATCCATTCTCGTTATGAGTCTGATCACTACTATATTTGCGCCAATTTTTATAACAAGGATATATGAAAAACGGGCACATTCAGATGTTTAAACGAATTCTGCATCATTGTCGAGTGGTTCTTCCACTACGTGTCCGTCATAGGCATTAATATCAACAGTGTTACTTTTACCACGGATCTCCCAGACAGGGACGTATATTAACCTGATAGGTACGTTGATCTCATTCTTGCCTGGTGCTACCGTCTTGTTCTCATAGACAATGGTATCACCTTTTATTTCATCTTTCTTCATTCTCCTGGTGTGTTTACTGATAATGGCATTCAATGCAGTTTCCTGGGCATCGTTATCAATAATAACTGGTTCCTTGATATGATAGTTCTCGGTTGGAATATCAGTATATTCAAGGACCCCGGTAATCCGGGTGAATTTGTTCTCTCCGGTAATGGCATTCACCATTCCTTCACCCTGCCCGCTGAGGTCAACAATCTCCGATGCCAATTTCCTTTTGGTTTCAAAGTCGTACCGGTAACTGTAATATGGTATGAATTTCAGGAGGAAATCCTGTACTTCACCAACTTTTGCCTGACCTATCTTGATCGCACTGGTTTTAGCCATGTTGATGGAAAATGATGGAAGCGGGATACGAATTAACTCTTCATCAGGTTCACCAGTTCCGGATTGCTCTGGAATGTCCCTCGTACGATTCATGCTGACATTGACGTCCCTGTATGAGTCATTATCTTTTGCAGGCGAGTTGAACTCCGGCCATTTAAAAGTGGATTCGGAAGCTGGCTTTGTTCCTTTTTGTGGAGTAGAATGGTCACTGAACAATCCAAACATACTTCCTTCCTGCTGGTTATTGACAGCAGGCGTTTCATCAATGTTTCCATGGGTATCAGTATTTGGCGTTTCCAGTATCAGGCCCATTGGTTCACCTGAAGCATTGGCCAGTATAGCTCTGCCTATCTGCTGTTCCAGCATAGACTGGTCCCAGAGTATCAGTCCCTGGTTCTCAGCGAAGTCTGTTAATCTGCTGTCTGCATTGTTCAACAGGATGTAGAGCCCTTTACCATCACTATTTCTCATGGAATCGGCAAACCTTCGTAAAGAGTTATAGTCAACTTCCCGGTCCAGTTTGACATAAACACGATCCGAAGTTCCTTTGCTTGCTACCATATCCGATATATAGGACGAATCCATATCATATTCACATGCCTGAAATATGTCCTTGAGTATATTGAGTACAGATTGTTTGGTCATTTGAATCCGTATAGATGTTGTATTGGTGTTAAAAAATGTTTCGGGTTTGCTTTTGTGTTACTCCGGGAAAATTACGATAATGATACATGAAATGATACTACAATATATTCCGACACCTTACATTACGAATATATAAATAGTTTTAAGTAAAGATATTTATTAATCTCTAATTTAGTAATTGTAATGGAGGTAAGAATTTGAACGAAAATGAATCTGAAAAAACTGCATCAGTAAGTAATGATAATTTAATGGGTGCTGTTGCATATGTCCTTGGTCTAGTAAGTGGGCTTATTATTTATTTAATTGAGAAAGACAAACCAGATAAAAGTAGATTTGTCATGTTTCACGCTATGCAATCTATTGTCCTGAGTATCGCACTAATAGTAATTTCAATTATTTTAAGTATTATTGCTTTAATACCGGTAGTCGGATGGATTATTGCAATATTAGCAGGTCTTATCTACCCACTTTTGGTCTTTATAATATGGATATTCATGATCTATAAAGCCTATTCAGGAGAAGAATACCATCTGCCAATAATCGGTGAATATGCTGAAAAGTATATGTGAATAAGGTTAATCCCTTATTCTTTATTTTTTTATTCTTTTTTTCTTTACAAGATTGAGTGGTATAAGCCAATCAATTATCAGTCACACCCCTGCGCAAAAAATAGTCCTGTCGATATAATTACAGGGATATTAATACAATTGTATAATTATTGCATGAATGTACTATTTCTGGGTGTAAACACAGGCATTATTGGAAAACATTAAATATGTTTAATTAATGATTTTACATTACATATACCAGAGGACGGGGTATTAATATGGTAAAACCACTGAAAATATTAATTATAGCAATTACTCTCGGGATGGTACTGGTATCAGGCTGTACGACCCCTACTGAAGAGAATGAAGAAAAGCCGGCAATTGGTGAATTAAGATTTGGATATCAACCCAGCACTCACCAGATAGCATATATGACCGCTGATGCTAAAGGCTGGTGGCTGGAAGACCTGAAACCCTATGGTGTGACATCTACCAGGGATTTCCTGTTCCCTACAGGCGCCCCTGAAATGCAGGCCATGCTTGCAGGCGAGATAGATGTGGCCTATGTTGGGGCCACACCACCCCTGTCTGCCATAGACCAGGGTCTCGGTGCAAAAATTGTTGCCGGGGCGCAGGTCCAGGGTTCAGACCTTGTACTGGCCACTGACCTGCCCTATGAATCCCCAC
>JAMJFV010000239.1:2303-2652 GCA_023544495.1 ANME-2 cluster archaeon | reverse complement strand
CACGACTTCAACATACCACTCCAATCCTGGCATTCCCTGTGTCATCTGCCACGGTCCGATGCACAACATTACTAAACCTGATCCTTCAGCAGGAACATTAGGACCCACAGAGGACTCCCATTGTACTACCTGTCACGAGTCCCTGACCCAGCATAATACTACAGTAGCATGTACTGAATGCCACACCGAGGACGTGCACGTGATACAGTTCATCCAGAACGACAATAACTTTGCCACCACAAGGACCAATGCAGCCTCATGTCCCGATTGCCACGTGGGCAGCGGGCTGGCATCATTCGCCACTGCACCCAAAATAACACAAATAACTCACAGCAATAATATCCTCAAT
>JAMJFV010000239.1:0-2293 GCA_023544495.1 ANME-2 cluster archaeon | reverse complement strand
CTGGACTGCAGCCGATGATGAATCCAAGTGCCTGTACTGTCACGGCGAGACCAAACACAGCGCTGTCGCTGCCGGCTACATCAATTCATTCAAAGGCTCCAATGTCATCGGCGGCGACCTGAGCGGTGACTGGTGTGCAGCCTGCCACAAGCAGGGAAGTCCCAATTACAATGACATGCTCAGTACCCTGACCCTTGTGCCCCCTGAGATAACAGGCAATGCTACCTATGGTAATTATCCAACAGGTGCACAGGACAACACCTCCTATTATGACCACTCGGGCATATCCGGATTCACTGACAATAACTGTGCAGCCTGTCACAATAGTTCAGCTTCCAATATTACCGAACTTATGCACACCACCCTCACTGGTGCAGGTGGCAACCCCGACTGTATCTCATGCCATGATATAGGTGGTTCACAGAACAACGTGGACTTCACCAACGTCGCTTCCGGTGCACACGCTGACCTCAACAGTGGTGCCACTAACACTTCAGCTTCAGCCGAGAACAAGAAATGCTGGGGCTGCCACGGCGACCTCAACGCCAGCGGAATAGCAAACCAGACCGACCAGCCTTCTACCAGCCACCCCACCAATTACAATACACCCCGATCCTGCTCCGACTGCCACGTGAATACCGATGTGGCCACGAACTTAAGTGCGCCGCAGGTCACAGAGCATCGAAAGGGCGCACCCACAGTGGCTACAAGCACCACTGAATGTGCTGTTTGTCATAACAACAGCCTCACATCCATCACAGAGGCAGACGGCTCCGGCCTATCCACAGGCGGGAATGCCCAGAATGCAACCAGTTCACATTATCTTCTCAATGCTACCCTTAACCTGATGACCCCAACCATCAGCAGTAGCAACTGTACATACTGCCATTTCGATAACTCTGCCAACACCTCATGGGGCACACCCGTGGACCCGCGCGTGGGTTACGGCAGTCTCCACAATGGTAAGGTCAACACTGACTGTTACAGCTGTCACGGCGGATTGGATGTAACATATAAACTCCATAATTCAGGGATAACAGGCGGTTCAGCAGGTGGACCTGATTGTGTGGTCTGCCATGATGGTGCAGGTGCAAACAATATCAACATGACCCTGTTCACCCAGTCACCGCATATGAACATCAATAACGGTAATGCCACAAACAATATCCAGTGTTACACATGCCACAGGGACGGCACAGCTCCTTCTGAGGCCACCGGCCAGGCAGAGCATGTCTCCAAAACGATACGGTACAATGCCTCCAACAAGTCATGTGCCGACAGCGCATGCCACGGCAATACCTCATCCTCGATCTATGTCGGGTCCCACTTCGACAACGCCACCCAGTATGGCAGACTTGAATCAGGTTTCATCCGCACCTCCCAGAACTGCGAGTTCTGTCACGGCAAGACCCAGGTACCCATATTCAACCAGTCCACACCCGGCAACGGCAGCAACACCAGCATGGTGTTGGATGACGGTACCGGTCCCACCGGTCACTATGTAAAGAACGTAGCCGATGGCGATAACCACTATGTGGTCGATACGGTCGGCTGGGTCGTGGACAGCAAGAACGGAAGCCAGGGTTGTGTGTTCTGTCACAAGACCCGGAGTGCGGTCTTCGGTGCCTCGAACATCTCCACATGGGAAAACCATTCAACCTATGGTGATGACTGTTACGGCTGTCATATCAACGGTACAACCTATCTCCACGATATGGGTGTCATTACAGCATCGGGCGGTACACCTGATTGTATCGACTGCCATGGTCTGGGCAAACCCCAGGAAGATGTCAATGAAACTGCATTCGGTCTGAGTATCCACAAAGACCTCAACAAGAATGCCGTCAATGTCACGGTACTCAACAACACCCTGAGCAAGGCATGCTGGGCCTGTCACGGCAATGGCTCAGAACCCAGCGGCCACGTTAATGATTCACTTGGTGCAGGTGTTCCTGCCAATACCACAAGGCCGCTCAACTGCAGTGCCGGACAGTGCCACGTCAACGGTACACCGTCTGGAACACTCATAAATGGCAACCAGCCCAATGCTACCATCGAGCACGTCCCAGAATCGATTATGAACGATAGTACAGATTTAGTTACAACCATAGCAGTGGACTGTACTCTCTGTCATAAGAATTCACTCACATATAGTAATGACCCGGTAAATGGTAGTGCCAATGAATCCGATTCCTCAAATGTCTCTCACTACGGCAGCCTGACTTCGACCAATATCAGTGCCGTCCAGCCCACAACAGACTGTTCCTTATGCCACAAGAACACCACCAATGCC
>JAMJFV010000238.1 GCA_023544495.1 ANME-2 cluster archaeon | reverse complement strand
CTCTGATACACAGCTTTAGTGATCTCAGCATCACGTTTGTTTCTAAAAATTGGGGAGCTTAGTGTATTTGGATTAATTAAGCGAATATCTTCAGGTGTCAGTGAAAAATGTCTTTCTTCATCATTCAAGTTATCAACATCATGAAGGAAAAACGCAAGATCAATTGTAGGAGAAGCATTTTCACCACACATTGTTATGAAACAGAATTTAAAGCTCCTGTGTATTGGGAAATAACCCTTCTTATTTTCAAAATCATAGAGACTTGAAAGCGATTTTTTTTCTACAATATCACCAAAGAAATCTGACGTTGTTTTGTCGGTCGCAATTCCAGTCGGCACAATAATTCCTGCCTGACCCTTTCTGTTTATGAGATTTCGTGCATGTTCTGTGAACACCGAATAGGTATTAATGTCTCCCTTTCCAGTCAAAGGAAATCGGCGAGAATTTCTGAGGAATGATGTTTCAGATTCACTCATTCGCTTTGCATAATTAAAAGACATAATAAGAGAAGGATTCAATTCACGAAGATTTTTAATCATCTTCTTTCGTTCTGCAGCATTTTGGGCGTTTGCTATTTCAGGATCCCGGTATTCAAAGAACTCCTTCTCCTGTAATTTAATTCGCTCCCACGGTGGATTCCCGAGTACGCAATCAAACCCAGGATTCTCATCACCAAACACTTCTGGAAATTCCACATACCAATGGAAGAACCTGTATTCTTTTGCAAGTTCAGATACCTTTTTTGTAATCTCCAAAGAAACAGAAGAGGCACCTTGTAGAAGTGCACCCGTGAAAACATCTTGAGTAGGGACCTCCATATCTTTATTATTCAAGTTCCAGAAAAACGCACTTGTCCACAAATCAGCCAGAAACTTCACTTTATTATAATCAAAACTGTGTACCAGGTGCTCATACTGCTCTTTTTTGCGGTTTACTTCTTGTGGATCAGATTCCTCTGCTTCATCGAGCTCCACAAATTTCTCAAAGCAAATTCTTGAAGTATCTTCTCTGCTCAACCACTGGGTAAAAGTTGTATTCTTTAGCTGCTCCTTGTTTATTTTCTTGAAATACTGTGCAACCTCTTTACGATCCCCCTCAACAGGATTAAATGCTTCAGTTGGAATCCCTTTTTTCATAAGTTCAGGTGTTGCTCCAATAAGGGAATTGCCACACTTAATATGATGATCAAGGAAATTCAGTGGTCTATTTCTGACAATAGCATTGATCCATAGAGATACCTTGGCAAGTTCAACAGCCATAGGATTCAAATCAACACCATATATGCAATGCTGCAGCACATCTCTCCTGGCTTCTTGTAGCATATTTTGAGGAGGCAAGTCCTCACCATATCGTAATTTAGCCAGTTCATTGCCAAGTTTGTTGCAGGCTGCAATCAGGAAAGCTCCACTACCACATGCAGGGTCACACACTTTTATCGAAAGCAGCTCTTTTTCTCTTTCCTCTATACTCTCCCCAGCATGTTCCAGTCGGTCTTTAATTACAGGCTCAAGAGCGCTTTTAATTAATTCCTGAATTAATGCTGGGTTTGTGTAATATGATCCAGTGGATTTACGATCTGATCCTCTGGGATCAAGAATAAAACTGTTCGCTGCGTACGTATTACCCTCTATTTCTTCTGCCGTTTTTATAACTCTTGGAGTGTAATCTAATAAACTCTCATAGATAGCACCAATCTCCTCAACAGAAAGATCAGCATATGAGATCCGCTGCATTATCTTATCCAAATAGGTGATCGTGAGATACCGAATCGCAGTCAAAAGATAGCTATTCTGGCATCTATAGTTGCTTAGATAGTCATCATTTGACATTTCAAAGAGCATGCCATTATAGGGATAGATACCCAATTTCTCTGCACCCTGCTTTATAATCCTGAATGTAACAAGTAGCCCTTCCCACAGATCGGTATGCCTATCATCTTCGACCTGACGCTCAACCGCAAGTTCACGTAGAGCAGTAATACTGTATTCTTCCAAATAGAGATTATTACCGGGGGCAACACCGCCACCCAGCATTCCGCGCTGTTCAGCATACAACAAGAATATGATTCGGTAAATAACTTTCAGAATCTCTTCATAATATCGTTGGCATTCCACTTCGTTCTCTTTAAGTTCATCCAGCAGCTCATGATTAAGAAAACCATTTCCAAACGCTTCAATTGCCTTCACCACGTTTTCTCGTAAATCCTTACCAACTGATTCCCCTGCTGTTTGACTGTAATTGAAATACTCTTCAAGGTAGATATTGGCCTTATCGGGATCTTTTAAGGGAACTGGTACAAACCTGCTTGCATGCGCAAATCTAAATAGCGCATGGAAATCCGCATAACTCCGGTGAAGGAAAATAGCTTCAAGATCAAACTCGATATATCCCAGTGTAAAGGTATGATGAAAATCCCGCAGTAATCTCAAGTATCGTCCATTTGTGAGAATTGCCCACTTATCTTCATGGACATTCAGGTATGCTTGCAAAGCATCATGAGCACTTGGTTTGCCACGAACAGGCCGCTCGTCAAGCTCCTGCACCGGTAGAATAATATGGATAACAGGTGCATTTGGGAGAGACGGGTCTTTTCCCCAACCCCGGTGAGAAAAATTAAACCGAAGGTTCTCACTTATTTCTATATGTTTAGGTGTATGAG
>JAMJFV010000237.1 GCA_023544495.1 ANME-2 cluster archaeon | reverse complement strand
AAAAACATAAAGACCGTTTGTCGGCTAGAAAATCACATCATCGGCGAGGTGGGTAGAGAAGATAAGTTTAGTTTGGCAGTGGTATTGCATTAACTTTGGATAGTGATAACTATATTCCGAAGTCAGATTATGAAAAATTGGGGAGATAATAACAGGTTGAAGAAGGAGATAAGGTGTAGAGTTATTCTCCAAAATAGGGATTAGATGTGAACGATAAATGGACAATTCAGAAGGATTAAATATTAATTTAACAAAGTCAAGGTAAATAAACTTGAAATTAAAAACTAACGATACAGGATGAGCAAAAATGAGACCTCCGTGTGAAATAATGGTGCTGAAGGTATTACCTGCCATACGATCTGAACTGGCCCGCATCATGATGCAGGAGCTGGATATGTCCCAGCAGGAAATAGCCAGGCAATTAGCCGTGTCCAAGGCTGCAGTATCCCAATATGCCAGTGCAAAACGAGGAGCTGATACGGAATTTTCCCTTCCTATCAAGAAAGACCTGAGAGTATTTGCCGATGCTGTTGCTAATAGTGATGACCCGAGCAAGCTGATAGATGATTTTTGTAATATCTGTAAGAATATCCAGAATTCAGGATGGCTTTACCGGGAAAATCATGGTTCATCAGAGTATATTCATGAAGATTGTACCCACTGCATGAAAGCAAGAACAGACAAATAAATCGCTTTCAATATTCTATTGCTCTTTGAGTATCTTCCAGCTGGCAACCATTCGATGAATTACGGTCAGGTGGGAAAGTACCGCTACAATAAGCACTGCCCAGTTCAGTAATCCTGAAAAAGCGCCAAAAATGATCAATAACATCCTCTCTGCACGCTCGGCCACCCCCACTTTCAATTCCCCGGTACCGGCTGCTTCCGCCCGTGCCCGTGAATAACTGACCAGCAATGACCCTACAAGGGCAACAGCTCCCAGAATCCAGTCATTCTCGATATAGGGCGGTATTGCCGAGAGTCCCCCCCACATTATACCTAAAAAAACTACTGCGTCAGCATACCGGTCAGACACAGAATCCAGCATGCCGCCGAATTTTGTTACCCTGCCGGTCTCCCTTGCCACTGCCCCGTCCAGCACATCAAAGAACCCGCCGACCATAAGCATTATTCCTGCCAGTATCACCTTACCCGCGGCAAAATACAAACCAGCAGCCACACAGAATAGTAAGGCCAGGATGGTCACGGTATTGGGATTGACCATGATGAACAAACGTGCTATGGGTTTCACCCAGCCAGTCAGTGTGTCTTTTCTCTTATTGAGCAATGTTCGTATCACCCCATACGGTTATTCTCATTTTTATGCTATCCTGAACATCGTGTTTATCCATCGCCTATCCAGCTTTTGCAGCAACAACATAGAGCCGGCCAGGAGCAAAATGCCCAGGCCTCCAATATACCATACTGCTATACTGCTATCAATTGGGTAATAGAATGATAAAACTGTTTGTATTACCAGCACGGGTACCACTGCCAATGCGAACTGTAACAATATCCTGGCATCCAGCAGGTAACTGTTGGTGAACAGACCGGTCAGATATGCAACAACTGATCCAATATATGCTGACACTGTGAGCATAATGAAAAGTCCCGGAACCAATAGCTCAAGTTCCTGTTTCAGGTTGCCGACTGCGATAAGATAAGGGACGGCCACAATGACTGTGAGCGTAAAGAAAAGTATCAGTTTAGTACGGATAACATGGGGCATGGACAGGGGGAGAGAATTGTAACATTCTGATATATCGATGTTGGATAGCCAGCTGTACAGCAGGGTACAGAAAAAACCTACCATACCCGCGTAGAAGAGCAGGGAAAAGCCCAGGTCGATCAGCATGACCGATTCAATGAACCAGGTGACTGCATACAGGAATACCAGTGGTAATAGGAAGGTAAACATCACGGGGAATATCATGCCACTGCGGAGAAGGTCGATGATATCTTTTGCAAGCGCGGGAGCGTAACCAGATACCAGTGTATTGACCAGCCTGACGGTTTTGCGATACGTCTCGCGGGATGAACGCTGGTGGGGCGATGGCGCTTCTTTCACCAACATGAAGGATATGGCTGCAAACAGTATTACTGCTGCCAGTATTAGAACCATGAGGATCGAAGAACGGGTGTAGTAGAACACCAGCGAAGGAAGAGCCCCGGAGATGCCACTGGCAGTGAACCCGGCAGTGACCATATATATGCCTGCAGCTGCAGAGAATATAAGTATGGGAAGCGTGCTCCAGCGTACCGATATCGTGAACAGCAGTACACTTGTGCTGATGCCCAGCAGGAATGAAAAGGTAAGGGAGATGAAGATGAACAGCAGGGATGTCAGTGAAATGGATACAAAGACCGATGCCAGTGCCAGACCCACTATCATAGGCAGTATCGTGAGAAGGATATAGTACAGGACATCCTTGATATAGAACAAAAAGAACAACCTGCGATGGCGTATTGGCAGGGTATAGCCGCTCCCAAGCAGCAAGCTTATGCTGCCGAAACGGCGCTCAAGGATACGGTCCCCGAACAGTGCGAATCCGCCCACGCCCAGTCCGTAGCACAGCATTACCCAATGTGCCACCAGTAACATATCATTCATTTCAACGGCCCTTCGCAGCATGGGTAGGCTGAGGCCCATGATAAATGTAAAGAG
>JAMJFV010000236.1 GCA_023544495.1 ANME-2 cluster archaeon | reverse complement strand
GGCCGGTTTGCGGGTGGTTATTGATGATAGTGATGCGCGGCCCGGTGCCAAGTACTACAAGTGGGAGTTAAAGGGCGTGCCTGTACGTATTGAGATCGGTCCACGCGACCTCAAGAATAATGTAGTGGTCATAGCAAGGCGTGATGGGGATAAGACCACTGTGCCAAAAGACACGGTAATGCATGAGATAGACAGGACATTAAAGGAAATGTGCCGGCAAATGTATGATTCAGCAAAAGAATCGCTTTACAGCAGGATAACATTGTGCACAGACCTGGATGAAGTTAAAGTTCATATCCAGACAGGTATTGCCCGGATAGCATGGTGCGGTGAACGTTCATGTGGGTTGGAGATGGAAGAGATCGTGGGTGCGGGCATACTTGGGAAACCTGAAGATCCGGCACTGTGCAAAGGTGAGGGGAAATGTCCCATATGCGGTAAGCCGACAGATACTGTGGTGTTAATGGCGCGGACGTATTGAATGTGTTCATTAAAAGTGCTGACCATTACATTACCGGAACGTAAAACGGCAGCATCCTGATCTGTTATGATTTCCCGTGAATAACATTCAGTTCATTTTTTACGAAATCGTGCCAAAACCACGATTGCCACTGCAAAAACAAAACTAAAACCCGGACTGTCCTGTTTCCCACCAGCTTTCCCCTCTTCAGCAGCCTTCCACCACTCATCCTGCAAAACACCGGCAACAACCTGTGGCTCGCCACCCGGGTGGACCGTGATGGACTCGCCTGCATCGGCATTCACGGTACTGCCATTTCTCATCAGGTTGACACTACCCTGCAGGATAGAGATATCTATATTACCGGCATCCGATATTGATACGGTGAACTCGCCCCCATCATTCACTATTCGAGCAATATCAGTATCATTTCCAGAGTCAAGAGTGCCGGAGATCCCATCCAGGCCGGTCTTCAACCTGTATATCAAATACTGATCAAGGAGCACTTCCTTCCCTGCACCTGGATGTATCAATTCAAGGTCCTGAGAACCTTTAACGTACAATCTGCCTGTGAATAATACCATAGAATCAAGGTCAATGATACCCACGTACGTATTTTTATCCATGGTATACTGCCCTTTTTTCACGGATACGACAGCTTTGCCGTCAACACCCGATAGTAACACATCTCCCGCTTTAACAAGGGTTCCTGATACCCCCGGTATCACCGCTCCATTGGTATTCAGGGTAACAGTCCCTGACGTTTCTATCAATGGTACTATCTCAATATTGTCCAGGGTAAAAGTGTAGGTATAAATGTAGGTTGCAGAGGGAAAGCCCTTCGTGCCCATACTCCCATCGATCTTGAGGAACAGTTTATTCCCATCCTCCCCTTCCGGCATTGTATAATCAACCATTTCCTCCATACCGCGGTATTTACTTGCAATGAAATCAAAGTCCCTCTTACCAGCCTGGCTGAACGAAAGGATACCGTTATTGCGGTATTCCAGGGTACTGCCGCCGTCCTCGACAACCAGTTGAATGGTTATTTTATCACCAGGCCTGATGGTAGTGGGCATCTGGCTCCATGTCATTTTAGATATCTGGGTGTAGGGGTCGTAACCTTTTGTGCCGAAATGTTCCCTGGTGATAATTATTTCTCCGATGGAACTCGAAATATCATTCCTGTATTCTTTAGCGGACACACCGGGTTCTATATCTTCTTCAACTGCAGTAAGTATCCATTGTCCTTCTCCCAGAGTACCGGGAATAAACAACATCAAAATAAAAAACAAAACAACTGTATTAATGAATTTCAATATATCTCTCCGTTTTTAATACTGGTTATATGATCTAGCGAAAGTATATTCCACCACATATCCCTAATGATTAATAAATATTTATTTCGAATTTTTTTCATACAGATGAAACAACAATTCAAATTTGCCCTATTATTATATAGAACCAAAATAAAATGTACCGCACATGAATACACCTGCCATAGAGACATTTGACCTTACCCGCAGATTCGATGGTCTGGTAGCAGTAGATAACATCAGCATCAAGATCGAGCATGGTGAACTATTCGGGCTGCTCGGACCCAATGGTGCAGGAAAGACCACTCTTATCAACATGCTCTCCACGATGATACCTCCCACTAACGGCAGGGCTGAAGTATGGGGCATTGACGTTCGGGCAAACCCGTCCAGGGTCAGGCAGAACATTGGAGTGGTGTTCCAGGGCACAACACTGGACGACAGATTGACAGGCAGGGAGAACCTGGACCTGCACGGCCGCCTGTACGGTCTGTCCGGTAAAATGCGAAAAAAGAGGATCAGCGAAGTGCTGGAACTTGTGGAACTGGGAAACAAGGCCGAAGTCCTGGTCAAGACCTACAGCGGTGGCATGATGAGACGCCTGGAAATAGCCAGGGGACTGATGCACCATCCCAGAGTACTGTTCCTGGACGAACCCACGCTGGGACTGGACCCGCAGACACGCAACCATATCTGGGACTATATCAGTCGCCTGAACCGCGAAGAGAATGTTACGATACTGCTTACCACTCATTATATGGAAGAAGCTGACCAGTTATGCAGGCGAATAGCTATTATCGACCATGGTGCCATCAAGGCCCTGGACACCCCCGAACACCTGAAAAATGCACTGGGAGGGGATGTGGTCGGACTGGGTACGGAAAATGATGTC
>JAMJFV010000235.1 GCA_023544495.1 ANME-2 cluster archaeon | reverse complement strand
TAATTGTGCTGTCTTGAATTACAAGGTCTTCAAAGCCAACCAACTTATCTTTCAACCCATCTTCGTCAGAATAAAATCAAAACGCTATCAGTCGACCGGCTCCATTTTCGAGTCTGTTCTACAACTATTTAATCCCAATTGACTTTAAATATTCACTCTCTCCCAGATACCTACAATTGAACATTCCCATGATGCTTTTTTGCACATCCGTAACAGGCATAAGCTTTTTACCTTCACATTTAGTCCCCCTCACGCCCAACTTTGCAACTTCACATCTCTCCAGCGTACTATAGACCTTACTCACACTACCCACATCCCCGACTGGAGCTTCCCTTAGCTTATTCGTCACAGTCACATCCAGCAGATAACCCAGAATGCATATCGTATAATGTGCACGGACATGATCATCAGTATACACAAATGTCGGCTGGAACTTAAGAAAAGATTTCACTTCCCTAAAACCTTCCTCCACTCTATTCTTGTCCCTATATGCACCAATAAGTTTTTTCGGACTAAGCCTCAACTCCTCATGTTCTGTAGTTTCCATGATATTCGTGATCAACATCCACATACCATCTGTTAACATTGCCTTTTTAATCGCCTCCTTTTTCCTCCCATATTTGAGATTGAAAGTCCGAACCTCTGACCCCTCTTTCGTAGTTATGACCACGCTCTCAAGGCTATAATCCAAATAACCATTCACCTTAAACTTTTTCAGTATCTCATCAATCCTTTTCTCAGTCGACCTATCATTACGGCTCTTTTTCGCCTCCATGAGAGAACCTCTCTCTTCCTCCAGTTCCTCTATTGCCTTCTCGATGAGCTTTTCCCTGGCCTTTCGTTGATCCTTGAGAAGGTCTGGGTTAAACACCAGTATGTGCCGTCTGCCACTGCGATCCACTCCCAGGTCTTCGTAGTAGGTGGTATCATCGTATTTGTTCAAACCTTTCGAGATCATCTCATTTTCTGTGGTCTTTTCAGTAAAGTTCTTAAACCTCTCAGGCTCAAACCCTTCAACCCCACTCAGTTGATCTATGTCCAGGGCAGTAATATACAGGTAGTTCTTGCTGTCTTCCAGATGCTTCAGGTTATCAGCTGAGACCATTCCGCGATCGAAAACCATGATAACTTTTGGTAAATTGAATTTCTGTTTCCATCGATCGGCGTTTCCTGTAAGTGTTTTGACATCGGCAGTGTAATCTTCGAGAATATCCCATGAAAAGGGGTAACCTTTTGAGTTAATGAGAAGTGAAATAACAATCCTTTTGTTTTTGAATCCGTGTGCTTTAGTTCGACCAGGACCCGCAAGCTTACAGCCTTTACCTTCGAAATATGAGTCGGAAAGATCATAGAAAATGATTCGCATGCTCTCTTCGTCTGAACTTTTCAGTGTCTCGTAAAGGTATTGCTCGATTTTTTCTTTTTGCTGTTCGATCACTGTGAGTTCACGATAGATTCGAGATTCGTTGAAATGTGTTCCATCAATCCCGAGAATGAGGTTGCAAGTAGTTGTGTTGAACCAGTCAACGGCAGAGAGGTAACTTCCGGGATCTAAACAACGGTAAAAGGTGAGTATCTTAGCGAGATCACCGGTTGATATGTCTTTTTTCCGGGTTTTACTGGTTTCTTGTGGTAATGGGAATAGCTTTGAGAGGTCCCACTCTTCATCCCATAAGTGGTTCAAAAAAGCTATGTTAAGGTAATGCCAGTGGTCTTCGAAGAGCATATCATCAAAGGTTGTGACAAATGTATCAGGGGTTTGTGTTATTTTCAGGGCATTGCGTATTTGTTGTGCCTGCAGTGGGGTGAGTGTTCCAAGATAGCACAGAACTTTCTTTTTGCTCTTTTTACCTTCCCGATAGGATTCTGCAAGAGAATAATAGGTGTAGGTTTTGCCGTCCTTTTTCCGTGATTGTGAGTGTAAATACATGGTCTGGACCTCATATATATTAATAAACGCAATACATATAAATATTTTGATTTAAAAGTCTGTTGCACATAAAAAAAGTTGTAAAAATACCTTTTTGATGAGAAATGCAGAAGGAGTAACAACTGAAGTAAGTTATTTACAGAGGGAAAAAGAAGAATTTAGGTGAGAAACTGACGAAGATGGGTTATAATTATTCTTTCAGCATATTCCATTTTTGATTTCCAAATTATAATGGCAATACTTTTTATTTAAGTATATCCCATCCTTTATCCCCTGCACGAACGCACGGCCCACAAGGAGATAGTTTCCATGCGATTCGCATATCGACTCCATACCAACACATTTCATAGTGAGGTTCCACCAGAGAATTATCATAGACCTCGTGAATACAATCAAAAAGCTCGTATGACTAATGCGGTCACGTCGCCCATTTCTCAGACGAGAATCATAACTATTAAATATCTTAACCCAAACCCCTAGCCCTTAGAACAGGTGATGAAACTGTGGAAGAGTGAATCTGCCAGGGTACCACTTGCTGTAATAGGCGTGCTGTTCGTCATGATATCGGCAGTAGTATCCATCAACCTCTCAAGGATGGACGCGCAGATGGCAGCAGCCATGGTATCAGGAGACGACATGGACAGTGCTGACACCGCACTATTATATGCCACTGCCGACCTGGCGAGGATCATCAATTATGCGGGCATGGATGCTCTTAAGCAGATGGGTGAGACCCCGGTG
>JAMJFV010000234.1 GCA_023544495.1 ANME-2 cluster archaeon | reverse complement strand
CTTTGATATCCAGCAATTCAACGGGCTGCTGGCCGGTGCATCCAAAGGTGAAGGAAGTTATCACTACAAGTGCCAGGATTCGGAAGTATTTATTAATGGTACTCACCCTTTTGATGTAATGTTTATACCGTAGTTAAATCATTTTTTCATGTAATAAACACTTTGTTAAACCAAAATTTGGCACAAATTGAATTAATTTGTAACAGAACACCTCAACATCGGTAGATTTGCATAAACGGAGCAAAAGTATTGCACGAATAACGAAATACAGGACAACGAGATAAAATTTTAGACCTACTATTGATGAACGAATCCGCCAAGAAATCTTCGCAGCCTAATTTCATTCTTCCTTTGACTATACGGATAGGTCGCTACCTACCACGGTTGATCATACTGGGGTTGGCCGTGCATCTGATCTTGCCCCAGCTTACTTCTCTGGAATATTCACTCAAAGTTATTGAATCAATGGCTATATGGGCCGTAGGTTTGGCCATTGTGGCACAAGTATTCAGTTATCTTGGCAGCGGTTATCAGTTGCATTCGATCGTGGCTATCGTTCATCAGCGTATATCGGTCAAATTTGGAGTAATAATAACTCTTGCTGCATCCAGTATTGGCCTGGTAGCTGGTGGTGTAGTAGGCAATACCGCAGCCACATATAGCTGGGTACGCAAAAAAGGGGTCAGTGTAGAAGGTGCAGGATTGGCAGGCACTTTGCCATTGATACTGAACAATATTATTTTGATATTCGTGACATTTGTAGGTCTGGTCTATCTCCTTATCATACGTCAACTTTCGACCACACAGACAATCATTTTTATTTTGATCCTGTTGTTATTACTCATATCCATCAGTGTGATCCTATGGGGTCTTCGACATCGGTTACAGCTTACTTCCCTGGCGATCCGGATAGCGGGATGGTGGGCCCGGATAAACAAGAGATCGTATAAAGTAACTGATACTGAAGATACCATGGGACGTATGTTTAAAGCCTGGGATGCGCTAGCCACGGGTGGCTGGCAGCGTCCACTACTGGGGGCAGGTATGAACATAGGTTTCGATATTCTAGCATTGTATTTCATCTTTATTGCGGCTGGTTATCAGGTAGGACCAGGTGTGCTGTTGGCCGGTTATGGGATGCCTTTGTTGCTGGGAAAGATGGCTTTTTTGATTCCAGGCGGTGTCGGAGTTGTTGAAGGTACTATGGCTGCCCTGTATAAAGGTCTGGGAGTACCTGATCCTGCAGTGGTGGTGGTAATCCTTATCTACCGGGTTTTTTCATTTTGGCTCCCATCCTTAATCGGCTTTCCTGCGGCAGCTTATCTACAAAGATCAGGGGATAATAAAATCTGAACGAATTTGGAAAGGCAAATGTTCAGCATTAAAGTATATTTAAATATGTTAGAGTTAATGTAAAAATAACGAATTTCAGGGGTGATTAAGAGTGCTTGGCTTTGACGAAATGGTCACTTCGGCTGTAAACAAGGTTATACCCAGTGTGGTAAACATTAGTGAATTTAAGTTAATGAAGGATGCGTATTTGCATGTACATCCTGTTTCTGGAGTGGGTTCCGGCTTTATCATAGATAAAGAAGGATATATACTGACAAATGCTCATGTGGTGCTGGGTTCTTCAGAGATCAATGTGTCCCTTGAAGATGGCAGGATGTTCCCAGGAATAATCAAGGGTATTGATACGTTAATGGATCTGGCAGTGATCAAGATAGAGGCCAATAACCTACCGGTTCCGGAAATGGCCAAGGATAACAATTTTAAGATAGGACAGATGGCCATAGCTATAGGCAGTCCGTTGGGTCTTGTGGGTGGTCCCACAGTTACTGCCGGAGTTATCAGCGCTTTGAACCGGTCCATTCAAACAGAGATAACATTTATGGAAAATCTGATACAGACAGATGCTGCTATTAATCCAGGAAACAGCGGAGGCCCTCTGGTCAACAGTTCAGGATTGGTTATTGGGGTGAACAGTGCTATTATTCCTTTTGCCCAGGGTATCGGGTTTGCCATACCCATACAGCCAGCTATGTGGATCGCGAAGCAATTAAGGGAACATGGTGAGATCGTAAGACCCTGGATCAGTATAAATGCGGTGGACGTTAATCCAAAACTGGTGAGTTACTATAATCTGCCCACTGAAAAAGGGGTGGTGGTTACTAATGTATTCTCGGGAGGAGAAGCTGAAAAGTCGGGATTGGAAATCGCAGACATCATCATCAGTCTGGATGATTCAAAGATCAATAATGTGAGGGATATGATAAAGATGATGAATAAACATTCAGTGGGCGACAAGGTCAGTTTAGGACTGTTCCGGGGTCATGGAAAGGTACAGATTGAGATTGTGCTTGAGAAAGCGCCCACTCCTAAACTTGCACCACCTGCGCAGCCAGGTCAGCAGCCGACATGATATCATTCAGCCAATCTGTTACTTACTCGCTGAAAGGAAAAAAATTCTGGAACATCCTTGAAACCTAAATGGTTGAAAAATTGATCGGGTTTCCTAAAGATGATCCGGATAAAATTCCTTTAAGGGTTCATAGAGAAGAAATAGAGACTGTCGGAAAAGTCGATATTTCGAGGTATTTCAACCCTACCTGAAATTTCAATGTGGTAGTACATAGCGATTTACTGAGTTGAATTTCATTCAATGTTTTAATT
>JAMJFV010000233.1:777-2692 GCA_023544495.1 ANME-2 cluster archaeon | reverse complement strand
CAGGATATTGAGAACACATTCAAAACACAGGATGTTTTTGAAATTGCCAGGCAGATCATCCTGCATGGCGAAATACATCTGACCACTGAGCAGCGCAAAGCCATCCTTGCTGAGAAGAAGAGGAGGATAATCACCTTTATTGCGGCCAATGGTATTAATCCGCAAACCAGGACCCCACACCCCCCGAACAGGATCGAGCGTGCGATGGAAGAAGCACATGTGCATATTGATCCCTTGAAGAGTGTGGATGAACAGGTAGCGGTAGTAATGAAGGCGATCCGCCCTATTATACCTATCCGGTTCGAGGAAATCAATATTGCAGTCAAGATCGATATGGATTATGCTCCAAAGTCTTACGGGACCATATCTAAATTCGGAACGTTAAGTAAAGAAGAGTGGCAAAAAGATGGTAGCTGGATCGGTGTGGTCACCATTCCTGCAGGTATGCAAGACGATTTCTTAGGCGTTGTCAATCATTTGACGAAGGGAACTGCTGAGATACGTATTTTAAAGTGATCATAGGAAATATATGGTAAAGTTGATTTGAGGTTAAAATGAATAAAAAAATAGTGGTCCCGGGAGATTTTTTATCAAACGATGTGAAAAAAGCAGGTGACGGGACCTATGTGCGAGATGGGAAAATTTATGCGAAATTGTATGGAGTTGCCAGTGAAAAAGATAAGATACGTGTTGTCCCGTTGTCGGGGATATATGTCCCATCAAAAAATGATGTGATCATAGGTACTGTCAAATCGGTCACATTCTCAAACTGGATACTTGACATCAGGTCACCCTATGAAGGTTGGCTTAATTCTTCGGAATATCCAAAACGAATTGATTCCAATGACATGAGCAAATACCTGACCGTCGGGGATTCAGTAATGGTAATGGTAAATGACCTTACCCCTTCAATGTTCGTGGACCTGACCATGCGCAATAACAAATCAATGGTCATTAACAATGGAATACTTATAGAGATATCGCCTGAAAAAGTGCCAAGAGTGATCGGAAGAGGGGGTTCAATGATCTCCTTGTTGAAAAAGGAAACGAACTGTAATATCTTTGTAGGGCAGAACGGGGTTGTCTGGGTAACAGGTAAAGACAACGATATAATCAGGGCAATTGATGCCATACATGTCATAGAAAAGGAAGCCCATAAGCAAGGACTTACAGAACGTATTGGCAGGTTGTTGAAAGGGGAAGTTAAAGAGAAAAAAGAAGAGTCCAAAAGTCCGGATATTTTGAATGAACTCCTGGACTAAATGAATTATATTTACACAAAAGAGGAATAATGAAATGAGCGACAGACCAGAAAAGTTCATAGACGAAAATGGTTTACGTCTTGACGGTAGAAAACCTGACCAGATACGCGATATTAAAATTGAAGTCGGTGTACTGGCGAGAGCTGACGGTTCATGTTATCTTGAATTCGGTAAGAACAAGGTAATTGCAGCAGTTTATGGGCCCAGGGAAGTACACCCCAGGCATCAACAGGAATCAACCAGGGCTATTGTGAGATATAAGTATAATATGGCCTCGTTCTCGGTTGAGGACCGGAAGCGGCCCGGACCTGACCGCCGGAGTAC
Organism: ANME-2 cluster archaeon; assembly: GCA_023544495.1. Lineage (GTDB taxonomy): Archaea > Halobacteriota > Methanosarcinia > Methanosarcinales > Methanocomedenaceae > Methanocomedens_B. The sequence goes on along the minus strand of JAMJFV010000233.1, from coordinate 1,106 downwards.
AGAAGTATCCAAAGTTAGCCGGGAAGCACTTGAGGACCAGGTTTTCACGGAATATTTCCCGAAATCCGCAATAGATATTTTTGTTGAAGTGTTGCAGGCTGATGCAGGGACCAGGACAGCTGCCCTCAACGCAGCATCTGTTGCCCTTGCCGATGCAGGTATCCCAATGCGGAATCTTGTCAGTGCATGTGCATTTGGAAAAGTTGACAATACTCTGGTAGTGGACCTGAACAAAGACGAGGACAATTACGGACAGGCTGATGTGCCTATTGCAATGACACCGGATGGAAAGATAACCCTGTTACAGATGGATGGTCACCTTACTCCCG
>JAMJFV010000233.1:0-768 GCA_023544495.1 ANME-2 cluster archaeon | reverse complement strand
AATGACACCGGATGGAAAGATAACCCTGTTACAGATGGATGGTCACCTTACTCCCGGAGAGCTGAAAACCGGCCTTAAAATGGCGCAGGAAGGTTGCCGTCAGGTGTATGAAAAACAGAGGCAGGCGCTGTTGGACCATTTTGCAGAACTACAGGGACCAGTGGAAGAAGAAATAGAAACACCGTCTTTGGAAGAAGTAGTAAAGACAGAAGAAAATGTTCCATCAGAAGATGTCAATACTGCAACTGAAAAAGAAAATAACATGGTTGCCGGCGATAGTGATGAAGAAAAAATGGATATGGATGAAGACATCACTGACGAAGTAAACGAGGAAGACGAAGGGTCGCCTGAAGAACCTGATATACTGGAGGATGATTCCTATGAATAAACAGATCGTTTCAATTGTACAGAAAGATCAATTAATTCGTTTGATATTGAAAGGTGAGCGACTTGACGGCCGTAAACCTGAAGAGACAAGGAACATTTTCATTGAGACCGGTATTATCGATAAAGCTGAAGGGTCTGCCAGGGTGGAGATTGGCGATACCAAGATAATCGCCGGTGTAAAGATACAGCCTGGTACACCGTTCCCTGACACTCCTGATGTGGGTGTAATCATCACCAGCCTGGAACTGATACCTCTTGCATCTCCGGAATTCGAATCCGGTCCTCCCAGGGAGAATGCTATTGAACTTGCCAGGGTGACTGACAGGGGTGTCCGTGAATCAGGCGCAATAGATTTAAAGAAGTTGTGCATTAAAGAGGGAG
>JAMJFV010000232.1 GCA_023544495.1 ANME-2 cluster archaeon | reverse complement strand
GAATGGACAAAACAGTATGAGGTGATGAAAATAAGGCAAGATTTAAGAAGAATGAAAAAAGATTAGAGTTGGGCAGCTATACAAATACAGAAAATATTAGATATAATGCCGAACTAATACGAATAAAAAAAAGTAACATTGGAATGATGATCAATGGATGCACATATTGAAGGTGTTAAAACCAAAAATCTACGAGTTATTCCTGATGAGCGGGGCTGGCTCATGGAGATCCTCCGCAGCGATGATGAGATATTCCAGCAGTTCGGCCAGGTCTATATTACCACAGCATACCCGGGAGTCGTGAAAGGCTGGCATTACCACAAGAAACAGACCGATAACTTCACCTGCGTGTGTGGCATGATGAAGGTTGCATTGTACGATGCCAGGGACGACTCAAGCACAAAAGGCACGATAATGGAATTCTTTGTTGGTGAGAAAAACCCACTCCTGATACATGTACCTCCAGGGGTCTATCACGGATTTAAAGGCATCGGACCAGATACAGCCTATTTTTTGAGCGTGCCAACTCTTCCCTATAATTACCAGGAGCCGGATGAGTACAGGCTTCCACCAGACACGAAAGAAATTCCATACGACTGGGGGCTGGATCCCAGCTTAAAACACGAATGAGGATATGATGAACATTCTCGTAACGGGTGGGTCCGGATTCATCGGAAGCAATTATATCCGGATGATGTTCAAACGGCACCCGGATATAGAGATCACCAACCTTGATAAACTCACGTATGCGGGAAACCTGGATAACCTGCGGGATATCACGGATCCGGGATATACCTTCATTAAAGGGGATATATGCGACCCTGATGTGGTGAACAAAGCCATGGAAGGGGTGGATACAGTAGTACATTTCGCAGCCGAGAGCCATGTGGACCGCTCTATCAAGGATGGTTCTGTGTTTGTGACAACAAATGTACTGGGGACGAACACGTTATTGAACTGTGCACTGCGATCAGATGTGAACAAGTTCATCCACGTGTCCACTGATGAAGTTTACGGGAGCATTGATGAAGGTTCCTTTACAGAAGTTGACCCCCTGGAGCCGTCAAGTCCTTATTCTGCCAGCAAGGCGGGCTCGGACCTGCTGGCCATGTCATATTACATTACCTACGGCCTGCCTGTATCCATAACCAGGTGTACGAATAATTTCGGGCCATACCAGTATCCTGAAAAACTGATACCTTTATTCATCACCAACCTGATGGAAGGAAAAAAGGTGCCTGTGTATGGCACAGGATTGAATGTGAGGGACTGGATATATGTGGATGACCACTGCTCAGGCATTAATTTCGTATTCAACCACGGCGACAGCGGAGAGATCTATAATATCGGCGGCGGGAGTGAGCTGACCAACCTGGAGATCACACACAGGATACTGGAGATGCTTGGAAAGGATGAGTCCAGCATAGAATTCGTGGAGGACAGGAAAGGTCATGACCTGCGCTATTCCCTTGACTGCTCCAAATTAAAGGGGATGGGTTGGAAACCTGGATATGATTTTGACAGAGCCCTTGAATCCACTGTTGCATGGTATATGGAGAACAGATGGTGGTGGGAACCGTTAAAATAATGATCCTGGGTGCTTACGGGATGCTGGGGCATAACCTTCAGGGGGTGTTCCCTGGAGCTGAGTGTTTTGGGAAGGAGCTTGATATTACTGAAAAAGAAGTAGTGTTAAAAACGATAACGGCATCAAAACCGAATGTGGTCATTAATGCAGCTGCATATACGGATGTGGATGGCTGCGAGGACAATGTGGACCATGCGCTCAGGGTGAATGGTGAAGCATTGGCATATATTGCAACTGCATGCTGTGAGAGTGGTGCGAAATTGGTCCATTTTAGCACTGATTATGTGTTCGATGGTACTAAACAGGAATATCGGGAGTCTGATGCAACGAATCCCATAAATGTCTATGGACGATCAAAACTGCTGGGCGAGCAGAACATCATGGAGCATATGGAAGATTACCGGATCATCAGGACTTCATGGCTGTTCGGTAGACATGGCAAGAATTTTGTTGATACTATGGTGGGCCTTGCGGGCCGGATGGAGCAGGTAAAGGTGGTAAATGACCAGTTCGGCAAACCCACATATACTGCAGACCTGGCACAAAAAACGGCTGATATCATTGATATGGAACCGGGGATCTACCATATCACCAATGAGGGGGTATGTTCCTGGTATGAGTTTGCCAGTGCCATTATTCCAAATGCTGTGCCATGCAACAGCGAGGAGTTTGTAAGGAAGGCCAGGAGGCCGGAATATTCAGTTCTTGTCAATACAAAGACTGGACCTATGCGTCACTGGAGAGATGCGTTGAGGGATTATTTGAAAGGATTTGATGGCACTACTTAAAAACCAGTTATTGCAATAGAGGATCTCAAAATCATTAATAAATATTATAAAAATAAATGGGAAATGATACAGTGTTGGATTTGATTTACGGGATATTACATGATGAAAATATTGCTTGATGAAAATATTGCTTGATGCAGATGCTTCTATTAAGCTGACTAAGATAAGTATTATCGAGAAGTTTACTTCGGGTTTTAATGTGGTCCTGACCGCTGATGTATATGATGAACAGGTGACAGCGGGTCTGAAAAGAAATCATCCTGATGCAATAAAAATGGAAAAACTTGTCTTAGAGGGGAAGATAACTGTTGTTGATGCTGATGAAGTGAGTAT
>JAMJFV010000231.1 GCA_023544495.1 ANME-2 cluster archaeon | reverse complement strand
GTAATATCATCACCGGGCATACTCAGGATACTGAACTGTGTCACAGATCCTTTCCTGCCCTTGACCACACCGGCCCGCTCGTACAGACTGGCCAGGTCAGTATACATATAACCCGGATATCCCCGCCGACCAGGTACCTCTTCTCTGGCTGCACCCATCTGTCTGAGTGCCTCGCAGTAATTGGTGATATCGGTAAGAATGACCAGTACATGCATATCATGCTCGTATGCCAGGTATTCAGCCGCAGTCAGTGCCATTCTTGGTGTGATAAGCCTCTCCACGGCAGGGTCGTTGGCAAGGTTCAGGAACACGACAGCCCGCTCGAGAGCACCGGTCCGCTCAAAATCCTGCATGAAATATTGTGCTTCCTCATTGGTGATACCCATGGCCGCAAACACCACGGCAAAATCCTCTTTGCTGCCAGGCACTTTGGCCTGTCTGGCTATCTGCAGTGCAATCTCGTTATGCGGCAGACCTGAACCTGAGAAAATGGGCAGTTTCTGTCCTCTTACAAGAGTATTGGTACCATCAATAGTACTGATACCAGTCTGGATGAAATCTTTCGGAGGCATCCGTGAGAACGGGTTAATTGCCGCACCATTGATGTCCAGCCTGTCTTCCGGTATGATATGTGGACCGCCATCAAGCGGTTCACCTGAACCTGATAATATCCTGCCCAGCATATCCCTGGACACTGGCAGTTTGATGGTCTCACCTGTGAACCTGACCCCGGATTCCCTGTTCAGGCCGCCGGTACCTTCGAACACCTGTACCACAACTATATCGTGGGAGGTATCCAGTACCTGACCGCGTTTTGTAGAACCGTCAGGCAGGGTGATGTTCACCAGTTCATTGTAACTTACAGGCTCGGTCTTCTCAAGGAATATGAGAGGGCCTGCAATCTCTGTGATCGTCTTATATTCTTTTGTCACGTTACTCAGCCCCCTCTGAAACACTTGTGGAATACATATCACTCTTGAGTGAATCAAATTCCTTATCCATCTTATCTAATACAACCTTCAAAGAGCCTTCAAAGTCATCATCGAACCTGACCTTTGAAAGTTCGTCCTTGGATTTCAGTTTAATGATATCATTGATCATCACACCTGAATCCAATGCTGCATGGGCTTTATCTCCGAATTTCTGGATGGTATCCAGCAATTTAAACTGCCTGTCCATAGGACAGAACGTATCAACTGGATGGAATGCGTTCTGCTGCAGGAATATTTCCCTGATCAGTCTGGTTATTTCGAGTGTTAACTGCTGGTCTGGCGGAAGTGCATCCGAACCTACCAACTGGACAATATCCTGGAGTTCAGATTCCTGCTGGAGCATATCCATGGCATTGTCCCGTAATTTAACCCATTCAGGGGATACATTCTCATTGTACCAGTCGGTTAATCCTTTAGTGTACAGGCTGTAACTGTTCAACCAGTTGATGGAAGGGAAATGCCGCCTCTGGGCAAGTTTCGCATCCAGTGCCCAGAACACTTTAACGATACGCAGGGTATTCTGGGTAACAGGTTCCGAGAAATCGCCGCCAGGCGGAGATACTGCCCCGATGATGGTAATTGAGCCACCAAGTCCTGCCAGGGATTCTACCCTGCCAGCCCTCTCGTAGAACTCGCTTAAACGGGCCGACAGGTATGCAGGATAACCCTCTTCACCCGGCATCTCTTCCAGCCTTGATGATATTTCTCGCATGGCTTCGGCCCATCTGCTGGTACTGTCAGCCATCAATGATACATCATACCCCATATCCCTATAATATTCGGCAATGGTAATACCGGTATACACACTGGCTTCCCTGGCCGCCACAGGCATATTACTGGTATTGGCGATAAGCACGGTCCGCTCCATCAACGGTCTGCCGGTCTTGGGATCTTCCAGTTCCGGGAACTCGGTAAGGACGTCTGCCATCTCGTTACCCCTTTCACCGCAACCGATGTAGACCACTATCTCAGTATCACTCCATTTAGCAAGCTGCTGCTGGGTAACGGTCTTTCCGCTGCCGAAAGGACCGGGAATGGCAGCCGTACCACCCTTGGCCACAGGGAACAGACCGTCCAGAATGCGCTGCCCTGTGATAAGCGGGACATTTGGGGTCAGTTTTTTATTGACCGGTCTTGGCCTGCGCACAGGCCATTTCTGCATCATCTGTATCTTTGTTCCGTCAGTAAGTGTACAAACAGTATCCAATACCGTGAATTTGCCGCTCTTTATCTCATCCACGGTACCTGAGACATTCGGTGGGACCATAATACGGTGTTCTACATTAGGTGTTTCCTGTACGGTACCGATAACCACGCCACCAGATACTTTATCACCGGACTTTACAATAGATTTGAATTCCCAGAGTTTCTGGTGGTCCAAACCATCTGCTGACACACCACGTTCGATAAAATCACCCATTTTTTCCTTGAGTATTGGCAATGGGCGCTGAATACCGTCATATATACTCTCAATAAGTCCTGGACCGAGTTCAACTGAAAGAGGTAGGCCCGTATTTTCCACAGGTTCTCCAGGTCTTATACCAGCTGTTTCTTCATACACCTGGACAATAGACTTGTCCTTCTCAATTCCAATTACCTCTCCCATGAGGCCTTCATTACCTACTTTTACAACATCATACATACTGGTATTGATGCCCTGGACTGTAACTACCGGTCCAGATATTCTATAGATTTCTCCTTTTGTTACCAAAGATCAACACCTACTGCTTGTTTA
>JAMJFV010000230.1 GCA_023544495.1 ANME-2 cluster archaeon | reverse complement strand
AGGGACCATAGATGAAGGCATAGATGAAGGTTATGCTGTAATGGGAGCAGAGTCTGTATGAAATATGTTGACTCCAACATTTATCTCACCCTCTGCCTTTTTATCACTACCAGCGATACCAGGATCATGAACACTGCAAGCGCCGTAAAACCCGGGATCGATGGTGTCCGGCCCGCTTCCGAAGTATTCGCCGGCCCGGCAGTGGAAGTTACCTCAGTCGGCTCAGGCATGGGCCACGGCGGCGGTGTGGGTCGATCAATTTTGCCGAAATAACCGGGGTCGAATGGTGTCTTGGGGTTGGTATCATAAACAAGCCGGTGGAGGTCAGAGCCGTTGGAGCGGGCAACGAAGAGGTCATAATTGCCTCCGTCCATATTGGAAACAAAGGTGACATAGTTGCCGTCGGGGGAATATTCGGGGTCCCAGTGGGCAACCGGGTCGTAGATGTATTCGATGTCTGTTGGGTCGCTGATGTTTACTTTGGTGATTGTGTTGGAGCCATTATTTAATAGAAGGTATTTGGAATCGGGGGTCCATCTGAAATTAGATGAAATAGTATACTTATAATCATCAAATATGTTCTTTTTGTCAGTTCCGTCGGGATTAATCACCCATATGGAAAATGGCTCATAGCAATAATATACCAGTTTATGCCCGTCAGGGGACCATTCAGGAAATCTCGCATATTCTGCAATTTTTTTTACATCGGAATCATAAGACTCTTTTACATATATGTTTGAACCTGTTTTAGAGTCACCCTCAAAAGCAATTTTTCCCCCATCTGGAGAATATTTTGGCACATTTTCTATCACGGAATTTTCATTGAAGGTTAAACGCGTAATGTTCTGTGTTTGTATATCCATAAACACAATGTCTCTACTTCCATTGAAAATATTTATCATAATTATGTTTCCATCTGGAGTCCATGAAGGTTCTATTCCTCCTCTTATCTTCTGTATTTCACTACCATCAGGCTTAATTAAGAATACACCCTCACTCATAACCCCATAAGAAACAAATAATATTTTTTGTCCATCAGGTGACCACGAAGCATGAAGTTCAGACGTATCTGGGATAGGGCCAACAGCATAACTTATTGGTATCAGGATTTGAGTGAAAAATAACAAAAATAAAAGTACGACAAAAAAACGTATGAATTTCATTATTTTCCTCCCTCCTTCTCTTTATTTCCATTTGCAGAATTATCAATCACTATTATCTGCGCTTCGCCCAAAAATGCTGCATCATCTACCCTACCCTCCAGATAAAGTGAAACCTCTCCTGTGTGGACTATACCCTGGACTTCTGATCTGTTAAACTTTACCATCAAGTCTGGAACACCGTTATCATTATTGTCTCCAATACCGAAAGGCTGTGCTTCCGCATGTATCGTATTATTTAAAATCACTGTTGATATATCGATTAATTCTGGAGAATACCCCGCCACTTCAATAAAACCTGTAATCCAGTTGCCATTACTATTAATATTCAAAGTCTTTGGACTGATCTCTACAATTGTTTGAAGTGGTTTTATTGTAAAATTGGCAGATGTACTGTTGTAATTAGCTGCATTATCATATGCTGACACTACGACTTCATGTTCACCCAGCGACAGATATCTCATATCTACAATATCAGTTCTATTCCATTCAGTTCCATCAATTGTGAGTACCTCTGTGTCAATACCGGAAAGACTATCATTGGCAATGAAATCCACTGTCCATGACTCATCTGAATAAAACTCAGTGCCGTTTGTGAGATTAAGCAATACATTCGGTGGCGTATTGTCAACAGTAACATTGATTGATGTGCTGGCTGAGTTACCGACCACATCTGTGGCTGTGAGCCTGATTATATGTCTGCCGTCTGAATATCTTGCTGGGTTCCACATAAATCCTGGATTGCGTACTGATTTCACTTTCTCCTCTTAATTAAAGCCAATGACACCAGAATCATGAACACAGCCAGTGCCGGGAAACCCGGAATAGATGGAGTCTGTTCTGCTGTAGAGTTATTTGCAGGCTCAGCTGTAGAAGTTACCTCGGGAGTAGGTTCAGGCGTGGGCCATGGGGGTGGTGTGGGTCGATCTATTTTGCTGAAATAACCGGGGTCGAATGGTGTCTGTGGATTGGTATCATAAACAAGCCTGTGGAGGTCAGAGCCATTGGAGCGGGCAACGAAGAGATCATAATTGCCGCCGTCCATATTGGAAACAAAGGTGACATAGTTGCCGTCGGGAGAATATTCGGGGTCCCAGTGGGCAACCGGGTCGTAAATGTATTCGATGTCGGCTGGGTTGCTGATGTTTACTTTGGTGATTGTATTGGAGCCATTATTTAATAGAAGGTATTTGGAATCTGGTGTCCATCTGAATTTATTGGAAATGCTGCGCTGATGATCGTTAAATATCTTTTTCTTTTCAGTTCCATCCGGATTTATAACCCAGATTTCAATTTGGTCATCGTAAGTATAATATGCAATTTTTTTTCCATTCTGTGACCATTCAGGAGAACTCGCTGAATCCACTATTTTTTTTAATTTTGTACCATCTGAATTCATAGTATAAATATTAACAGCAGATTTGTTAATATCTTCAAAAATGATTTCTTCCCCGGATGGAGAAAATTTAACATTTCTTTCTTTCAAACTATTATAAGTTATTCGAATTATTTGTTGCGTTTCAATATCTAATAAAGCAATTTCAAGACTCCCATTTCTTGAATCAGTGCCATTGTAAAAATTATGAACGAATAATATTTTTTCCCCATCAGGCG
>JAMJFV010000022.1:12923-18397 GCA_023544495.1 ANME-2 cluster archaeon | reverse complement strand
CTCACAATACCCACTGCCTTCACCTGTCCGACCTGCATGAATTTGGTCAATACCTGATCCAGCTTTTCCTTCTTGGTTTGGACCATATTTCCACCTTATAATTCTTCTACGATTGCGATGGTATATCGCAATCCGTTCTTCAGCGATTGTTCGGTAGAGAGGGGTGATAATGTGACGCCAAGGTCAGTTAGTCTATCCACAACATCTGATGTAACTCCTGTCACGATGCATGTAGCACCAAGCTTCCTGGCAGATTGGGCAATATTGACCAGATGGTCGGACACTTCAACATCTTCCGGCAGTCCGTTTATATCAAGGATCACAACATTACATTTTTTGTGTGTGATCTCCTTGAGCATGGTCACAATCATATTGTTTATGCGACCAGTGTATGACTCAAGCCTGTTTACTGTTTCCTGTAGCTCCCTCTTTGCCTTATTGCATTCCGATTCAGCATTCGTTAATTCGGACTGGATATGACTGTACTTATGGTGTATGCGTGTTATAGTTTCCCGTAATTTTGTATGGTCCTTCTTGAGTTCAGTGACATCCCGGCCAACTACGAAAGCACCTGCTATGCATCCGGTCCGGTCTTTGAAGACTGAAGCATTACAGGCAATAATAGTATCAGTCCCGTCCGGACACTTGATGGCCAGATCGTAATCCTGTAATTCCCCGGTCTCAAAGAGCTGCTTTACACCTATATTTGCCTTTCCAGGGTCAGTAAATTGATTCGCAAAAGAAGTTCCTATTAGTTTAATCCTGGTCTTTCCTGTAAGCCTGACAGCCGCCTCGTTCACATCAACAATAGTTCCTTCCTGGTCAAATATTACCCAAGGGTCGGGACTGCATATTCCCAACTCCTTTTCAATATATTGAAGAATATTTTCGGGTACATCAATCATATTCTTACTCCCCTGAAACTGCATTTGGCCATTTTGTCCGGACCCCAGTTCTATTGATCCTCGTTACTTTCTTCTTCTATCATTGCTATGGTATATCGCAGGCCGTCAAGTAATGACCGTTCTGTTGTAATTTGGGCCAGATTGACGCCACTATCAGTTAATCGTTTAACAGCCTCTTGTTTAATACCGGTGACAATACACGTAGCTCCAAGCTGCCTTGCCCACTTTGCAATATTTATAAGAGGTTCAGCAACTTCGACATCAGGAGCTAATCCAGAAATATCAAGCACCACTCCTTTTGTTTTTTCAATTGTGATCTGGTCTAACATGGTTACCATCAGACTATTGATCCGGGTAGTGTAAGCCTCAAGCCTGTTAACGGTTTCCTTAAGTTCATGTTCTGCTTTCTTCAGGCGAGTGATGTCACGTGCCGCTGCAAAGGCACCCACAACCTGTCCTGTCTGATCTTTATATACTGAGGCATTATAGGCCACTTTTGTCTGTGTTCCGTCCTTTGCTTTCATGACCAGTTCATAATCCCTGACCTCCCCGGTCTCAAAAACCATCATGGCACCTTTATATGCTTTTTCGGTATCGGTAAAATAATCTGCAAATGGTGTGCCTATCAATTCTTCGCGGTTCCTGCCAGTGGCATGTATTGTTGCCTCATTTACATCCAGTATAATGCCTTCATGGTCAAATGTCACAAGAGGGTCCAGGCTTGTCTCTATCAATCCCCGGTTATATTGTTGAAGATTATGTATCTCCTGTTCTGCCCTCTTTCGCTCAGTGATGTCCCTTGCAGCTGCAAATGCACCTACTATTTTTCCGGTCTGATCTTTGAAGACCGATGCATTGTAAGCCACAATAGTCTCGCTCCCATCCCTGGATTTCATGACCAGTTCGTAATCCCTGACTACACCGATCTCAAATACCCTCATAGCACCTTTAAATGCTTTTTCAGGATCTGTAAAGTAATCAGCAAATGGTGTACCTATCAGTTCTTCCCGACTTCTGCCAGTTGTCCCTATGGTGGCTTCGTTCACATCCAGGATAATTCCTCTCTGGTCAAAGGTTACTAAAGGATCAAGGCTGACCTCGATCAATCCCCGGTTATATCGTTGAAGATTCTGTATTACCTTAACTGCTCTCTTTCTCTCTGTTATGTCACGCGCAGCGCCAAATGCCCCCACCACATTTCCATCCTGGTCAGTATAGACCGTTGCATTATATGATACAATGGTCTCTGTTCCATCCTTGGCCTTTATGACCAGTTCATAATCCCTGACCTCCCCGGTCTCGAATACTTTCATTGCCCCCTCGTGTGCTTTTTCAGGATCGGTAAAATAATCCGCAAAAGGAGACCCGATCAATTCTTCCCTGCTCCTGCCAGTTGCCTCGATGGTGGCTTCGTTCACATCAAGAATTATCCCTTGCTTATCAAATGTCACGAGCGGGTCCAGGCTTGTCTCGATCAATCCCCGATTATACCTTTGAAGGTTCTGTATCTCCTGTTCTGCATGCTTTCGTTGAGTGATGTCACGCGCAGCAGCAAAAGCTCCAACAACATTCCCTGCCTGGTCCTCATAAACAGTAGCATTATACGCCACAATCGTCTCGGTCCCATCCTTTGCCTTCATGACAAGTTCGTAATCCCTGACCTCACAGGTTTCGAATACTAGCATGGCCCCTTTATAAGCTTTTTCAGGATCGGTAAAATAATCCGCAAAAGGAGTCCCGATCAATTCTTCCCTGCTCCTGCCAGTGGCCTTGATGGTGGCCTCGTTCACATCCAGGATTATCCCCTGCTGATTAAATGTCACGAGCGGGTCCAGATTTGTCTCGATCAATCCCCGGTTATAGCGCTGGAAAAAATGCAGTTTCAATTCTTCACGCTTGCTTCGGGTGATATCATGACACGTTGCAAATACCCCGGTTACTGTTCCTGTCCTGTCCTTGTAGATAGACATGTTAAAGTTGAGGATCATGGTGTACGTATCTTTCGGTCCCATGACCAGCTCATAATCCCTGACCTCTTCGTTGTTCAGTACCTGGGTCAATGCATTACCAGCTTTCACCGGATCATTAAAGAGGTCACAGAATCGTGTTCCTATCAATTCTTCCCGATTTTTACCAAACATCTGAAGAGCCGAGTTGTTCACATCAAGGATAATTCCTTTTGTATCAAGGATGAGAAGAGCATCCAGGCTGATTAACCCTAATTCTTTTTCCATAACAAAAAGGGGTGAATCCTGTATATGTTTATTCATCTAATCCCCCTGTAATTTAATATTGTTCCCATTCTGTATATTATATATTATTTTATATGAGTTTATTGATGTGAATGAGTCTGAGAGTCAATCCTATTCTTCTGTATTCCCCTGGTAACAATGATACAATATTCAAATATCAGATCTGGACGTATCAGTCCATACTGTCCTGGTCTTCCTTGCACGATTGAATACGGCATGTACACCGCAAAAACTGATAAGCCATACATGGAAGATCAATCCGAGCGTCTTGAACAATACCCTGTCATCACCCTTATTCCATAACCTGAATCCATAGACCGGGACGAAAGGGCTTAATAAGAAGGCAGCGAATGGCAGTGTCATGGACGTGAACCAGGCAATCTTCTGGTTTATCGGGATATGGGCATAAAAGAACCGTGCTATATTATCTTCCACTCCTTCCAATGCACCTGAAAGCCAGCGAACCCGCTGGTTATAGAGTTCCTTAAGGCTGGTGGGCCCCTGTTCTCCTACCATTGTTCGAGCAAGTACCGGCTTTTTGCCTGCGATGTATATCCGCTGTGTAAACTCAAGGTCCTCACAAAAAACAGCCTCGTTGAGCCTGGTGCCGTCAAAGGTACGTGCATCAATAACACCGATAAGTCCGTTGAATTGTTTGAATCCATCGAACCGTTCGTATAGTGAGTACACATCCTCGAAAAAGGAATACTCTGCTGCGATTATCCTGGTTATCCATCCCGAATCCTGGTTGGTGATGTACCTGGCGCCGCTTGCCATTATGGCATCTGCATCACGTTCAATGGTATCTATACACAGAGGGATAAAATCAGGATCAGGGCGGCTGTCCACATCAAAAAGAACAATAAAATCCGTACCGAGTGTCCCACCTGGTCCCCGTAATATATCCAGACCATCATTAATGGCACCTCCCCTGCGCCCACGGGTATCATTGCGTACAAGATGTCCAATGCCTTCATCCTTCAGGTAACGGGTACGTTCATCAGATCCACCAGGGCAGTCAATGATGTACATTATATCCATGTCAATATCTATCGTTTTGAGTTTTGATAATGATACAACTGACTTCTTAATGATGGACAATGGTTCAAAAGGTGCTACCGGAATAAGAATATTAACCTTTTTCATACAGATATTCATCTGACATTAATGGTTTATACAATTATCCAAAAATATATAATAAGAAATGGAGTGGCCACCCCCACCCCTACCCGATATATTACACTCCCACTCCGCATAATTATAATGGGCATAATAAATAAAGCCGTGTCACTGATATATAGTTTAGTATGAATATAGTAGTACTATGAATTCCCAGATCGATATCTCAATCCCAACACATACACAATTTTGAGAATCTTTACACATACCAGGCCACCCGGGATGATATCGATATAATAATCTGGTATCAACCGCCATACTTCCACCACGATCGCCAGTCTATCATGTACACTATATCCAGGTCAACATTTATCGGTTTAGATTTTCATAATGATGCAACTGACTGCTTAATGATGGACAACGGTTGAAAAGGTGCTACTGGACTACGAATACTGACCGTTTTTAACAGATATTCATCTGACATTTATAATCTATACAATTATCCAAAAAACATATAATATGAAATGGGGTAAGGAAGCACCCCCACCCCTACCCGATATATTACACTCCCACTCTGCGTAATTATAATGGACATAATAACTAAGCCGTGTCACTGATATATAGTATAGTATGAATATAGTACTACTGTGAATATAGTACTACTGTAAATCCCCAGATCAATATCTCAATCCCTGAACAAATCCCCATTCCTGAGAATCTTTACACTTACCAGGCCACCCATTATGATATTAACATAGTATGTTATCAACCGCCATACTGCCACCACGATAGCAAGTATGGAAACCGGGACCAATATCCCGAACAATGCAGCACCGCCCAGTTCCGCAATTCCGCTGGCACCCGGGGTGATGGGGACGACCATGACCAATGTTAGGAACACCTGGACCGCAAAGGCGGCCAGAATATGAGGTGGCTGGTTGAGTCCCAGCAGTATCAGCGGTACTATCATGAATTCCATGATCCAGAACACTATAGTAAGCAGGCCTCCAAGTGCCAATCCTCTCTGGCCGGTCCTGACAAATTTCCAAAGGCTGGTATGGAAATTCCACAATTCGCGGTCTATGAACTCAATGATGTGTTCTGTCCGGTCAAACCTGCCAACCCTGTGAAGACAGCGTGTGATAAGGGCTAATATCCAGTTAATGAATTTCGGATTCAACAGACCTGCAATGGAAAA
>JAMJFV010000022.1:0-12825 GCA_023544495.1 ANME-2 cluster archaeon | reverse complement strand
GCACCACCATCAAGAGTACGAAAATCTCGGCAACCGCAATTACGGCATCAAGTTCCCAGCTGACAAGTGATGCTCTGAGTACCCAGAGTGCAAATGGAGTTGCGACCAGCAACAGCAGGGCATCCAGCACGCGTTCTGCGATAACAACAGCAGAAGCATCACCGATGGGAATATTTCCACTGCGGTTTAGCAGGTGTATCCGTACAGGCTCACCACCTGCCATGGATGGAGTTATCGATGCCGCTAACAGGTTGGATACCACTGCTTCTGTAGCATCCTTTATACCGATATGATGACCGAGTCCCCGGGCCATGACTTTCAATCGCATGCCCCAGATGACATAACTACCTATGTGCAAACCCAAAGCCAGGAACAAATACAATGGTTTCATTTTCCGCAGGGCAGGAAATGTCTCCGGTCCTACCGTGAATGCTGTGAGCAGCACCAGGAAAATGATACTTAACATTAAAGAAATTACAAAGAATTTTTTCAATCGTTGCATGGTGCTATGAATGATAATAATTATATCATATATAAACCTTGATAATCTGCGGATCATGGATACGTAATAATAAATACTGTAATTGGTTATGAAGTGAGACATTGGTTACAATAATCCTGCCCACCAAGAACGAAGAATCCTGTATAGGTGTCACCATTGAACGGATTCAGGAATTGTGCGGTCATCCCAGGATCATCGTAGTTGACGGGCACTCCACAGACCGGACCGTTGAGATTGCAGATCAGCACGGGGTCGAAGTGATATATGATGGTGGCCGGGGCAAGGGAGAAGCCCTTCGCTGTGCCTTTGACCACGTTAAGGACGACGTGGTGTTCCTGGATGTGGACGGTACATATCCTCTGGGTGCCATACCATTGATCCTGGATGCCCTCGTGGAATACGATCTTGTTATCGGGGAGAGGATGACGTTCGACGGGGATTCTTTGCCGCGAATTTTTCTGGTGGGCGATGCCTTATCCAGGGGTTTGTTCCAGTTGCTCTATTCATCCCGGCTGGATAACCTTTCAGGGCTCCGCGGATTGAAGTGGCAGGCCATTGAAAAGATGGAACTGGAATCTGACGATTTTGGGATAGAGACCGAAATAACAGCCAAGGCGGTACGGCTGGGACTCAAGGTGAAAAAGATACCTATAACCTATATGTCCAGGACAGGATCGTCCAAGTTCAGGCCGGTGCGTGACGGTATAATTGTACTGAGGGCCATGTTTAGATACAGGTTCAAATTTCTTTCATGAATCGAGTACTTGACGGGCCCTGTACATAGATCAAATATATTGCATGGATCAGGTGCAAGATGCATTTACATTGATCAGATGCATTTACATTGATCAGATGCATTTACATTGATGAGGTGCATTTACATTGATGAGGTGCATTTACATTGATGAGGTGCATTTACATTGATCAGATGCTTTTCATGAATTGTGTGTTGTTAGTTGTATAACTAGGATTTTCCAGAGTTTCTTTCACGGATTTCCCTTCTTCAATAACAAGTTCAGGCCACAGGCTCACATTGGAATGTACCGTAACTTTATCCCGGATAACCACCCTGGGTCCGATTACAGTACCTGTTTCCAGTGTACAGTTGCTACCTATTTTGGTGGCATTGTCAACTATGGCTCCTGAAACGCTGGTGTTCTTTCCGATCTCCACATCATTGAAGATAATGGCAGACAGTATCCTGGCCCCGCTCTTTATATTGCAATTAGCACCAATGGAAGTATAAGGGCCTATCAGCACCTCGTCTCCGATAGTGGTGTTCTCCCCTATAACAATGGGCCCCACCAGTGCAGAGTTGGTACCTATCGATACCGCGTTGCCGATATTTACCGGTCCGAGGATCTTCGCATCCCTTATATTGAGGTCCCCGTTAATAATTGTGCCAGGCAGTTTTTCGAGTTTCCATTTACATGCCTGCCTGTATGCCCCGGCATTACCGATATCGGTCCAGTGCCCCCTTACCATATAGCCATTCAGCCTGTCACCCATCGTCATCATTTTCGGGAACAGGTCCTTGGCAAAATCAAAATTTGCTGCCGGGGGTATCAATTCAAGTATGGCAGGATCACATACATATATCCCTGTACTGGCAAGATTGCTGAATATATTGCCAGCATTTGGTTTTTCATAGAACCGGTGTATCTGGCTGAACACGTCCATATCAGCAATACCGTATTCTCTCGGGTCTTCAATGGGTAAAAGACCGATGGTGATCTTTGCATCATTATGTTCGTGGAATCGGTATAATTCGCGAAGGTTCAGGTCCATCACATGGTCACCGCCAATAACAATGAAAAGCTCATCCTTTAACAGTGGCTCTGCATTCTTTATGCTGCCTGCTGTACCCAGTTTGGTCATGTCCCGCACATATTCGATGTGCACCCCGAACAGGCTACCGTCACCCAGCGCCTCCTGTATCTCGTTACCCAGGTAACCCAGGGTAATTACGATCTCACTGAAACCTTCGGTAGCCAGATGTTCGACCAGATGTACCACTGAAGGTTTGTTCAATAAAGGAATATTGGGTTTGGGACGGTCGAATGTCAGCGGACGCAGACGCGTACCTTCGCCTCCGCACATGATGCAGGCTTTCATATTTTCACAGGATTCCAATGGTTTTGGGAGTATATATCAATAACGATTTATCCGGTAACGATTTTAGCATGCATCAATACTTTCCTATGAGTTTTGCTATGTTCCTGTGGATGCCGTGGATACTTATACTGCCGCCCAGGTACATCATGGGACATTTTCCCATAATGCACTGCATCCGGTCCTGGCTGCATTTCTCCCTTACCTCGGGTGTATCGATGGAAAAGTGCACCCAGATTTTATTGATACCTTTAGCTGCAAGTGCTTCCATAATTTCGGAAGGTTGTTTACCCGTAACTCCTATGACCGCACCCTGGACACCGTCTGGTAGTTCGGATACATCCGTAAATGCTCCCGTTACCGGTTTGTCTGAAATGTCTACCGTAGATACATTTTTGCCCCGCTTGATAAGTTCATGTATCGTCCATTTCATTGCCGGTTTTGTCCGGTCCGTTACCACAGCGAAACTATCTGCATCCCAGAAGGATTCATAATCTGATGTCATACTACTTCCACTCCATCAAAGTTTTTGTTTATTTATCGTTAGCACTTACATCATAAAAAATATTTCTATACCCGGGACGGTCCTAATATGGTCCGTTAATAATAGAAGAATGAAAAAGAGATCCATGAATCGAATTAAGAATAGAAGTATAAAAGGACGACCCATGAATCGAATATTCAAGAATAAGAGAAGCCATGTCCATTCATTTGAACTTATCCAACAATCGCTGGTAGAAATCCCTTTTCTCATCACCTGCCCTGCGCACCAGTCTCTCAACGATGAGCTCGGGTGTGCTCCTGGCAGTATAATTGTATCTGGGATTGCGGTCTACTATCAGGTTCAGGTCATCATCCAGTCCCTTTGCCTCGATACCGTCAACCCGTACCGGTGCCGATGTATGTTCCATTATGCTCTCGGCCAGGTGGCTCACAAAGATACCCACTGAATTCGGATTCTCGGCAAGAGACTCCAGGATACCACCGATTATCCGGGCCGATGCTCCTGGTTCGGTAATCGATTCCAGTTCATCCACCAGGACCGCCATTTTCCCTGTACTCCATACCACGGAGAATTCCCGTAACGTGGATTCAAAGGCACCTGCATCCATGGTACCCCCGGATTTCCCGAAATAATACAGCTCATCCGTCAATCCCACAGTCACTTCCCTGCCCGGGACGGGAAACCCCATGTGGGACAGGATGAGCACCTGGGCGACCAGGTCCAGCGTGGTTGTCTTACCACCTGAGTTAACTCCACTCAGTACAGCCACCCTCTCAGGTGTGTACTCCCTGACGGTACTTCCAGGCCGCACCGAACCCAGTGCATAATCAACGGGCTGGAAGTCACCAGGGAAAAAAAGGTTTGTCCCTGCCCTGATATTGATACAGGGCTCATGTACCAGGGAGGGTTCAGTAAGGTTGCACTCCCTGGCAAAGAGACCGATAGCAAACCACATATCCAGTTCCATTGCACCCGAGACCAGCGCCCTGGCTGTATCTTTAAGGTCTGATAACGTACGGGCAGCTCCCCTCAACAGATCCATGCGGCGTTTTGCCAGCCTGGTACGTAATAACGACCTGAGCTGTTCCACAACGTCCCTGTTAGCTTCAATAGAGGTCATGTTATCCTGGCTGAACAGGTCATCAAGCACGAGCGATTCTTTTGGATCAAGGTCAAGACCGCCGGCTATTCCCTGCACAGCTTCTTTTACGATCCTGGTATACTGTCCGGATATCTCCCTGTCCAGTAGTCCTTTTACATCGCCGCCCATTGCATCCATGAGATCCTTGCCGCTGAGGGTGACAGTACTGTTCTCAAGAAATTCCCGAAGTTGAGCGTCCGCATTCTTCTCTTCGGTCTTTACTTGATCATCCAGTCCCTCCAGGGAAGACCGTATCCTGTCCATCTCCCTATCAGTCCCGGTCTTGATATCATTGTTCTCACCAACAACTTCCAGTGCCGAACCCAGGCGACCGACATGGTCCGGTTTGATATCCACAAAGACGTGCGACCCGGCATTTCCTGTCAACTGGTACGCCTGTATGGCAGAGGTAATGCTTTTCAGGTTCAATGAGAAAAAAGCGATCTCAATTTCCGGCACCACCTCCCACATCTCCAGCCCGGCCAGGTCTGCATACTCAACCTGGGCATCATAGGGTATGTTCACGCCTTCCATGGCCATTGATGCCGTGACATAGTGATACGCAGTAGCAGCATCAGCGAGTTCACGGGGTGATTCCGCCAGCAATACGTTGATCGCATGCCCGAACCTGGCCTGGACCTGCTGGTATTCTTCATGTTTGGCTGCAACTATGACCCTGTCCCGTACCTTATTAATGCCTGCTGTTCTCACGGGGCTGATATCTGCGAGTACTTCTTTAAGTATATCGGAACCACCTGATGATGTGGATATGTTTTCCACCATTCTACGGGCAGCAGCCACGTCCTTCATCATCGAATTGATCGTGTCTTTTTTTGATGAGGGCATGGGGAAATAAATATTGAGCTTGTCCCTGGCATATGCTGTGCTGGTATATGATTTTATTATATCCAGTAAACGCCGGTACACCCGGTGCGCTTCCCTGGTCCTGAGGAAATCGTCAGGTGAGATGTTCTCGTCCTTAAAAATATATGCCTGCACCAGGGCAATGGCATTCTTTTCACCGATCCCCGGAACTGCTGCAATGGCAGTCACATTACGCTGCGCGAATGCTTTCATTACCTCCTCATAACTTTCAAAATGCTCGAGGAGGCGCCGGGCAGTCTTGTCTCCAATACCCGGGATATCTCGTATATCGCTCATCCAGGATATCACAGAGGAGTTAAAAGATATATGGTTTTTCCTTATTACGGGATGTTACAATTGTGTGATGCTGGCTATTTGAATATGACCCTGGTTTGGAATAAAGCTGTTCTCGATGAAGCAATGCTTTAAAAATACGAAAAAAAGGATGGACCGAAATATAATTTTAATTATATATATCTATCCAGAATGACCTGTTCGGCTCCATTCTCGAATATCGCGGTCACTAGAATGTGGTCATTACCTTCTGGACTTCCGCCATCATGGACTGTGAAGGTCTGGCCGACCGTTGGTTTTCCTGCACTGGAACCAGATATCCCGTTGACCTCGTACACTAATGATTCCAGCGTATCATGATCTGAACCTCCATAATAGGTTATCTCGAAAGTGCCTGGATCTAATTGTCGTGCTACTGCAATGACATTATATTGAATCTCGGTTGCTGTTTCGGTTGTTGTTGCTGTTGCCGTTGAAGTTACTGTTGCTGTTGCTGTTGAAGTTGCTGTTGAAGTTGCTGTTGAAGTTGCTGTTGAAGTTGCTGTTTGGGAAACTGCTGGACTCCCGTTTGAAGTTGCATCTTCACTTCCTGATATGGTCCAGGTTAGTTCTGGAGCCGGGGTGGTAGTCTCCTGAACAAGAACCAGTTGTGAACATACTATTACTCGATTGACGGGATCTATCCAGTTTACCACTTCTACTTCACGGTCGCTGACTATTGCTTTATACAGGGGCCGTGGTGTAATGGCTTTACCACACTGTAGTCCTATTTCACCGGAAATTGATCCCACTTCTTCTGTTGTCCAGTATGTGACTGTTATTTTCGCATCCGGGTGTGCGTTCATTACCTGCTGGATCTCCGGCATAGACCTGACGACCGAATCAAAGTCTGCCCCGTTCGTCGTACATCCTGTTAAAAGGATGGATAATAGTATTATCGTAACTATTTTTACATGATTGAGAATCATTCTACCACTTCAATTGTTTTTTTTATCGAAAATATTAAGGTCAGGTAGTAATTCTTTCACTGATTTTATTTATATTTTTGTATGCAGGTATAGTAAGTCTGTTGTAGTATTGATTTTTCCACCCCGGAATAAACAACATTTAATACTTTTCAGTGCATACTTTTAATTAGGAGGTTAGTTCGAATGGGAGATTTTATAAAAGACAGTCAGGTATTGAAAGACCGTCTGGATAAAGTGGAAGAGAAGGACATTGATGGGGCTGCTACTGTACAACTGCTTAAAGAGATGTTGCAGGTGGTAAGTGAGATAGCCGGGAGACTGGAAACGCTTGAGTCCCAGATTGAGGTTCTGTCTGAGAAATAATTCTTGCTGAATTTACAGGAAATATTTACACAAGCCATTAAAAGGTATATTGGCACCTTACAGGATAGTAACAATGAAATATTATTTAGAAAAAGAAATGAAGGAAATAAGGTATGCTTTCGAGAAAAAGGTGCTTAGCTGGCCCCATGTAACTCAAAATATGACATTCGGATGTCCATCGTACCAGACCAATGGAAAGACATTTGCCATTCTTGTGACAAATGGCGTGCTTATTACCAGGATAGACGAGGCCATTGAGGATACGCATTCCGACCCTTGCCAGGACGGAACGAACCATGTAAAACAAAGAAATATCGAACACTGGATCAGAGTCCCGATGAAGGATAAGGATGAAGTTGACCAAATAATATCTATTGTCAAGAAAAGCAGTGAAATAGTGTTGCAGGAAGAATAGGACGGCTTTCAGTGTTCCAGAGTCGTATTTTTTTAAAAATATTTATTAATTAATTGATTCTGTAGGTTGTTCCAATGAATGGTATAAACCTTCTGTTCATCCTACTGTTTCTCATAACACTGTCAAATCCTGCGATAGCATCTATGAGCCTGGATGCATTAGAAATACCCTTTCAAGTATAAAATGCTGACCGGGTCATCATTGGAACAGTAGTTGATTTCCGCCAATCCAATTTTCACACTGCTGTGACAATCCAGGCAGACGAATGGTTGATGAACCCGCTACCTGTGAAAAAGATTACCATTCGGACTGAAGTGGGCACAAGTCAATGGTTATGGCTTGCATTGCACATGGTCCACTTGATAAAACTCCCAACTTCGAGATCAGAGAATTTTCTACAATGACCAATGATCTTCGAAAACTGAGTGAATGGCTAAAAGAATACAATGTTACCTCCATAGCGATGGAGAGCTTTAGAGTATTTCATATTCTATTTTCATACCAAATCTGTGAATTAATTCAGGTATTCCTTGCAGAACGTGGTCTTGAACTCTCTGAATCCAAAACATTGATTACTCATATCAATGATGGTTTTGATTTTCTTGGCTGGTCATTCCGTAAATATGATGGTACTCTTTTAATTAAACCATCTAAGGGGTCAATCAAGAAAATAACAGATAAGATACGGGAGATAATTCATAGAGCAGCTGCCTGGACAATGGAACAACACCCCATTTATCAAAGCCCATCAATCTCTTTATCAGTCCGGTGCAGCGGAAACAGCCTGCTGAAAGAAAAACGAACACAAATCATTTAACTGAAGATTCAAATATTCATCATTTATTCCTGTGAAGAGACAATCCAAAAAAGATATACATCTTCGGTTCCCATGCAAAAGGAACAGCCAGACCGGAAAGTGACCTTGACTTGCTGATTATTGCAGATATGCCAGGCCCAAAAAACAAGCGCAGTCTTGCAGTACGTCGTCTTTTCCCGAACAGGGATTTCTCGCTTGATGTTTTCGTTTATTATGAAGATGAATTTAATGAAGAGGTTGACATTGCCAATACGCTTGCTACAGCCGTAGCAAGAGAGGGGTAAGCTCATGTAAGCCGGATAAGACAAAGTGGGTGAATGAAGGAAACAAAAGGTTGAAAACGATCTGAGGACAGCAGAGATCGTTTTGTCAAGCGAAGAGCCCCCTACAGATACGATATGTTTTCATGCGCAACAGTGCGCAGAAAAATACCTGAAAAGTTACCTTACATCAAAAGATATCTCTTCGTTTTACTCTCTACGTCCTTCAATTGTCTAAGTTTTATATTGTAAGCCCCCCGACTTCCGATTTCTCTGACTTTGCAGCATCCATATGGATGACACAATAGCCGCCCTTAACGGACTTATGCACATGCTCACGTACTTCTTCAGCGATGCGATCTGCTTCTTCAATCGGAGACCCTTTCTGCACCTCGATATGCATCCCAATATGAACAGTATCAGGCCCTATATACTCGGCGCGAAGGTCATGAACACCAAGCACACCTTCAACTGAGCGAGCAATGCTTTCAATAGTCTTCAAGAATTCAGGACCAGGCGAGCGTCCTAGCAAGAAACTAAGGTTTTCGCTGAACAATCCGATTGCATTAAAAGCGATAATTGTTGCAACAATGATAGAAGCGATCGGGTCAGCAATGTATTGACCCTGCATGATGAACAGTGTGCCAATAAGCGCTGCCAGTAAGCCCAATTCATCATTGAACAGTTCTGTAAGCTGTGCTTTTGCAGCAGCTCCCTTCTTTTTTTGACGGAACATGTTGACAAGCGGAAAAGCAGCAATGATCATTGACACGGAAAGTATTCCCAGAGCTAACGGCAGATTCTGATAACTCCCTGTTTCAGGTGAAAAGAGTCTGGGAATTGCTTCCCTATACAGTTCGAAACTTGTAAATGAAATGAATATCGTAGCAGCTACGAGAGCTGCCACGTTCTGCGCCCTGCCATAACCGAACATGTGTACTTCGTCAGCCTCTTTGTTGGACCATATGATTGCGACCAGGAGAAAACCTGAAATGAAAATGTCGCTCAAAGTGTGCAACGCTTCAGCAAATAGTGCCAAGACGCCTGTCATGAAATAAACTATTAGTTTGAATGCAAAAATAATTATATAGATCCCAAGTACTATCTTGAGGGAACGCACATCACTTTCTTGAGAGGAACTTCCTGGTTCGGTCATTATTTCTTCATTATAGTTCAAGATGTCTGGGATATCCTGTCAGCACTTCATGCCCTTTTTCTTTAACAGCCACTGTGTCTTCAACTCGCACACCAAAATTACCAAGATACAATCCGCAGTTCCCAACAGCTATAACTGTGTTAGCTTCAAGCGGTTCAGGCTCTTTCTCTCCATGGAAGAAAGCATGGCCGGGGGGAAGTGGCGCCTCTTCGAACTCTATCCCCACTCCGTGGATGGGAGGACCGAAGATATGCTCTCCATACCCTGCATCTTTCAGAACACCGTGCATCGCCACTTCGAGTTCTCCTACCCCGATACCAGCTTTGACTTTTTCAATGGTTGATTGCTGTGCTTTAAGATAAAGCTCGTAAGCCTCATGCTGCTCTTTTGAAGGTTTGCCAACACATATTGTGCGACACATATCAGCGCTGTAGCCATTGAAAATAGGATGAATATCTATCATCACAAGATCGCCCTGTTTGAGCTTCCGGTGTGATGGGAGACCGTGGGCGATATTTGTGCGATCTCCTGATGAAACATAACTTCGCCAGAACTCCTCGGCACCTGCCTGACGCATGGAATATTCCGCTTCAGCCGCAACCTGACTCTCAGTAATACCTGGCTTTAAGGCATCAACCGCAGCTTTCATGCCTGATTCTGCGACTTTTGCAGCTTTTTTTATGCGCTCGATCTCGTCGTCATCTTTGATCATGCGTAATTCTGACATAATATGAGTGCAATCTTTTACCATGATCTCTTTTGGCTTTGCATGAGGATGGGTTACCATCGCCATCATGGACTGTGTAAGAAATGTATACTCCAGTCCTACATTTCCTTTCTCAATGTCAAAATGCTCAAAGTAATGAGCGATAGTATGAATCATACCTACCTCGTCCTCAAAACCCATGAGCTCATCGAAATGTGCGAATTGCTTCACATCTTCAACATCGGTTTTTGGCACACCAAGAGCCACATGTCCTTCTTTTGTGATCATGGCGAAGGCGCATAAACGACCGTCCCCTGTCAGATAGAACATGTTGGCGGGTTTTGTGAGCAATATTGCATCAAGTTCCATGTCTTTCATCAAATGGCTGCATTTATCAAGGCGTTCCCTATAATAATGACTTCTCATTTCTTAACCTCCCTTTATCTTAGATAATTTTGGATTAATTCGTAATTTACATCCCCGTTTTTATCGAATGTTTTTCCCTATTATAAAATTCTAATCTTTATTATTTAAGCATAACGTCATGTTCGATGTTCATTTTTTTATGAATCTGCTCAATTACCACATTTCTAAAAAAGCTGGATAAGATAAGTCCAAAAACGTTAGCGATAGGTTAAAAGAACTGAAGAATGCGAACATAATCAAAAGAGAATCATTTGCTGAAATACCTCCCAGGGTGGAGTACTCGCTAACAAAAGAAGGAGCGGAACTGAGAGATGCTGTAATGCCTTTGATAAAATGGGTTTCTTTTAGGGATACCACACCATAAGGACGGGCGGAGCAGACCGGGATGGGCACCGGGGTAGAGTGAAGGCGAGCGGGGTTGCATGTGTCATCGGTTAAGAAATATTGTGATGGAACACGGATGCGCACGGACAAGAAAGCACCCTTCGGGTGTAAATCAATTGTAGTTAACGTGATGAAAAGTGAGGTGAATTCGGGAAGATTGAGGGGAATTATGGGATAATATGGGTTTTTTGGAGAAATAAAATTAAATTTTAATGAAAAATCTAAGGGTTTATGAAAGGATGGACGGATTTGTGGTGGATTTAAGGGGTAATCCGACAATCTCCATAGATAAAAGACTTTTTTTACCTTGAGTTACACTCAATAAATATATGGAAATACAATTTCACAAAAGACCTGAGATGAAAAAGCCAAAAATGCTGGTGGGTCTTCCAGGAATGGGAATGGTCGCCAAGAATACGGTAACTACTTTTATTGAACTCCTGAAACCTGAATTGTTTGCAGAGATCCAGGTACCCTATCTTTCACCTTCCCTTGCTCTTTTTGAGAAGGGACTGGTGGTACCCATGAAAAGGGATGAGAGTCTCTTCAAGTTCTATTTTTCGAGCGAGAAGAACATTATATTCTTTTCCGGTGAGATGCAGTTCGGCTTTATGACACAGGACAATGAATTGGCACAAAAGATCGTTGAAGTGGCAAAGCAGTGTGACGTTGATACCATCTATACCGTTATAGCAACGCATGTGGAAGGATATGTTGAGGACCCGAAGGTATTTGGTGTGGCAACGTCCCAGGAGCTCCTTGATCATTTGAGGTCCGAGTCTGTAGAAATAGCTGCTGGCAGTATGCAAATATCGGGAGTTAACGGCCTTGTTATCGAATATGCACAGCGGATGGGGATAAATGGCGTAGCTCTCTTAAGCGAAACTGCTTTTCCCCAGGCACTGGATATAAAGGCGTGCTATGCAGGATTGAAAAAAGCATCTGAATTGCTAGGGATTGAGATTGACCTGGGCGTAATTCAGAAAGAAGCAAGGAAATTTGAAGAAGGTTTTAAGAAATACATGAAAGAAATGCAGGTTAAAAAGAGCAGCGAGGAAGATTTGAGTTATATCGGCTGACTGAATTTGATATACACTGCTGATATAGCTGCAGGTCATTTGGATAAGAACATTTTCACCCAAACTGCCCCGAAACCAAGCACAAATAAGCTGAACAGTGCCTGCATGAGGGCCTTGTACCTGGGGTCGAACAGGTCTGCAATAGTAGAAGATGATCAAGCTCAAATCCCCAATCTTAAATACTTCCTTACACAATTATGTTTAATGGCACAAACTACAAATTCAATAATGAGTTCCACCATCGCAAAGACCCTCTCAGGATACGATCGGGACAATCTCACTATTGCTACTGTTACCAGCCATACCAGTTTGCAGATATTTGACGGTGCACGCAAAGAAGGCTTAAAGACCATTGGCATATGCATTGGCAAACCCCCTAAATTCTATGACGCTTTTCCCCTGGCCAAACCTGATGAATTCGTGGTCGTGGACACCTATGCCGACATCCTGGATGTAGCCCCGGAACTGGCAGCAAAGAACGCCATCATTATCCCCCACGGTTCATTCGTGGAATATATGGGTCATAAGAACTTCATGGACCTGGAATTGCCCACCTTCGGAAACCGCAATGTACTGGAATGGGAGTCGGATCGCAACAAGGAGCGCCAGTGGCTGGAAGGTGCCGGCATATCAATGCCAAAAAAGATAGACGACCCCAGGGATATCAACTCTCCGGTCATGGTCAAATACCACGGTGCCAAGGGTGGCAGGGGCTTCTTCGTGGCCAAGAACAAGGCAGAATTCTACCAGCGACTGGACGAATCACAGCCCTACACCATCCAGGAGTTCATAGTGGGCACCCGCTATTACCTGCACTACTTCTATTCACCTTT
>JAMJFV010000229.1 GCA_023544495.1 ANME-2 cluster archaeon | reverse complement strand
AAGGAGATAGAATACCAGTTCGCTGATGCGCTGTTCGTGCTGGGCCGCCGTATCAGTGACGGACGCTCTCCTGAATGGGCTTTCATGCAGACTGCACAGACGATGAAAGGTACACGCATCGGGGACACATTCCAGGATGTGGCAAATAACCTGTCGCTGCTCAGGACAACACTGGCGGGTGCCATATTTGATTGCGAGTATGGAGCTTTCCGGAACATCTATTCAGAGCGGGTACATACTACTATGCGCTTGTTCACGCAGAGCGTGTACAAAAGTCACCAGGCAGCAGGTGTGGCCATCGTGAAACTGGCAGACCATTTAAAAGAACTGCAGGAAGTAGAAGAGAATGTTAAGAGTTCACTCTATGATGTGACCTCAACAATGAAATCCACTGCAACTATATTCGCACCGCTTATCGCTGGTGTCACCCTTGCACTTTCAGAGGTCATCCAGAAGATACTGCAAAATATTTCCCTTGAAGCCAGCAGGCTGCCGGAAGGCATGGGCGTTGCTTCTATAATGACTGATGTGGGCGGTGGTATGGAACAGAGCATACCGCCAAATATTTTCATACTTGCTGTCGGTTTTTATATGATCGTGCTGGTCATTATCCTGGTACGGTTTGCCGGTGGTATCGAATACGGAGGGGATAAGGCACAGTTCATGTATGACCTGGGACAGACCCTTCCTGTTTCTATTATGGTTTTTTCCATTTCCGTTGTTGTAAGCCGGGCACTTTTTACCACGATCGTGTGAAAAAATCCGCAAAATTTAAATATCTCGTTGATGTCGCAATTGCGGGTATGAATATGGCAAAATCGAACAGGTGTTTTATAAGGGACGATACTGGTATGGAATTACCTATCAATATTGTAGTTATGCTTGTGGTTGGGATGGTTGCACTGGCAGCATTGCTGGCCATCATCCCTGAGTCTAAGAAAAATCTTGTTGTCGAAGTGGATTCGGTAGACGGTAATTCCGGCGTGACAGGGAACATTCCAAACGGTGTGCCCACGGATGTCGAAATTGGCCTGACATTATATGACCGTGATAATAATCCGGTGCAGGGAGCCAGTGTAATCATATCAGGCGGCGGTGGCCAGGGTTCTGCCAAGACCGATTCACATGGGCAGGCGAATGTTACGGTCTCCAATGTGTTCATCAGGATGAACCAGGATTCCATTGACCTGAAACTGGTAGCTAAAGCCAATGGATTTTATGATTACACAGATGAGTCATCCATCCTCATAACCTGAGTATGCTTCGAGACGAGTATGCCACTACGGGCCTGCCCATGCGCATGGTGGTCCTGACCATTGTCGGGATGGCGGGACTGGGTGCTATGGTCATGTTCATCGGTGATATGGATCTGGTTCCCAGAACCATGCACGCTGATATTATCGGCATCGATAACAGTACTACGAGCAGCGTGTTGTATACCAACAGCGGTGTCAGGAAAATAACGGTACAGGTCATTGATGTGGACGGCCGTGCAGTGGAAGATGCTACAGTAATAATCTACGGGCTCCATACGTCCTGTGCCGGGATAACAGGTGTTGACGGGCGCACAGTGCTCAGTTTGGATACAGCTACTATTAGCGTAAGCGGTGAAGGATATTTAAAATTAGCTGCAAAAGGGCAGGGTTTTCTTGATGCAGAGAACGACTTTGCCCTGAAAGTGGTCTCTGGTTGAGATGTTTGTCAATATCTATGCTTTCTCAGGTTGCCTGTTTGACATGACAAACTTTATCATCACAGCTGATGCAAATAACACGGCCAATCCCACAGGATAATAGGTGGACCTTATGATGTCCCACCGGTCGGCCCATACCAGGGAACCAGTGACAATAAGGGCAACTGAAGCAACGATACCAGATAATTCCACCGGCACTTTTATACTGCCAATGGTTATTTTGTTCATGTTCTCCTGGCGTTTAAGCCTGAGCTTTACCTCTTCCAGCTCTTTGCCAAGGTCGGAAAGTTCTGATTTGTGGTCATTGCTAAGCGAATCCACTGTTGTGGCTGTCTGGTCCCTCAGGGTTGTGTACTGATTGCCAAGCACGTCTATTTTTTCATTGAGGGCCTGGATATCATGCATCATTTCGCCCAGTGATTTATTTATCTGGCTCAGGTCGATCGACCTGAACGAATCCATTCCAACTCGCATCTCATCCAGAATTACCTGTAATGCAGTCATTGTATTATTCATTTCTTCAATATCAATGTCTATCTGTTGGCAGCCTCCGGGTTCCGGTAAGACCAGGTTTGAACCGGCCGTATTTCCAGACAATCTCCTTTCGATCGCACGCAAACGTCTATCAAGGCTCCGCAAACTCTGGTCAAATAACTCGATTCTGCCGTTTATATCAGGTCTGTCCATTTTGTCACTAATCCGCCAGGATAAAATATCAAATCATATTTATGCGTTGTTATCTTTTAGCGGTGAGTGATTATCAAAATGTGGGACGATGAACAGGGCATTGATACGGTTCCATTGAAACTGGTAGTGTACCTGGTGCTGGTGGGTGTCATAATCGTACTTGCAGCAGTCGGCTTGAACAACGCCGGACCCACCATGGATGACGCATTGATGCAACGACAGGTGGGTGAATTGAAATCATCTTTCCGGCAGATGCAATCAGGATATGCCCGTGATCTGTCCGACCCGTATGCTCCCACAGGTAATACCAGGGACTTTGACATGGTGCTGCCTGACAATCTTGAATACCTATCCTTCGGGGTAGACCCTGACCCCGACAACAACGGCATTTTCACTGACACGCCGCCAGGACTTGATACTGGT
>JAMJFV010000228.1:1327-2807 GCA_023544495.1 ANME-2 cluster archaeon | reverse complement strand
GGATCCCGTCCTGGGCATTTATTTTTTTCAAAATCAGCTTCAACTGGAAGTCGAGCTTCTGGTCACTACTTGATGTTGGGTCTCCTATTTCGCACCCCTCTTTGGTAATATTTATCTTTTTTCCACGAACAGTCCATTCTCCTTGATATATATCAACATCAAAGCCGGATAGTTCTATGACCCGTTGTCTATTTCGTGAGAGTGGTTTCGGTAGCCAGATACGTAATTTATTACCTATTCGTTGTGACAGGACAAGTATTGGATTCAACACCACTTCAAGTGCATAAGCGGTTGGTTTCTTTGTTTTCTGTCTGTTTAATCCCTCGATAAGCTCTATGTCCTCATTATCAAGGGCCATCCTTACCCGCCGTTCCCACAAAGTGTAGATTACAGCGGCCATGAACAAAATATAACCCAAGGCTGCAACACGCTCTGGCTTCTTCAAACAAAACGAACCCACCCATGATGGATTCTTTATGAACTTGAATATCCTTTCCACATAATACTGGCCTTTGTATTTTTCCAGTATTGTCCTTGCAGTATCTTTTTCGGTATCCTTCAAGGATGTGATAAGAACATATTGGCCACACAATTCCCTCTCCGTTTCGTATGTGTCATCATCCCGTCTCAGAGATCCGGTCAAATAATAATTTGTTTGGAACTTGATTGTTTCATTTTTCTTGGGTCGTCCCTGTTTCTTTCTCTTCACTTTCTCCTCTTTAGCTTCAATCTTCCAGTCAATGTGATGAAGCTTTGGGGAATGTTTCTTTTGATAGTTTTTCACTTCGATCTCTGCATCTTTTATGCATGCAAACGGTCTTTTTGATAATTCCTCAAAATGTTTCATCTTCTTGCTGTATTCCCTATTCACAGCCTTATTCAGAGCCTTCAGTTTTCTCTTATCCTTATGGTCCGAGTAAACTACAACGAATCGATATGTTCTCCCTTCGATCTCGTCGGTGGTATCCCAGACCTTATAGGATGCTGCGTTCTTTTTATCAGAGATCTTTCCGATATCCTCCCAATCATTTTCCAAATTCGCTTTCTTCTTCAGTTCCTTTTCAATATCAAAACGTCCAGGTAACCTTGATATGAAATCCATTTCGTTCATTAACTGGCCCAACACGGGATAATAATCTGCTTTGAGAGGTAAAATCCTCCCTTCGGTCGGATTAACTTGAGTACATAATCGTATAGATTATATACAATCAAAAATGAGAACTATCGATTCTTGTGCCGGTTCAAATGAGGCTTTTTTCTCGAGATGGGGTTATT
Source organism: ANME-2 cluster archaeon (assembly GCA_023544495.1). Lineage (GTDB taxonomy): Archaea > Halobacteriota > Methanosarcinia > Methanosarcinales > Methanocomedenaceae > Methanocomedens_B. The sequence continues at coordinate 1,532 of JAMJFV010000228.1, read as the reverse complement.
GTTCTGTGTAATTCCACCTTGCATCGACCTTTTCATACTAACTTTTTCAAAAGCAGGCAGCTTTTCTTTCCTTATCACGACATCATTAATTTTCAATACATCTTTAAAATTATCATTATCCTTTCCAGAAAGGATACATATTGCTTTTCCTTCGTTTCCAGCTCTAGCAGTTCTTCCGATCCTGTGGATATACTGTTTACTCTCC
>JAMJFV010000228.1:0-1317 GCA_023544495.1 ANME-2 cluster archaeon | reverse complement strand
TCTTCAGTTCCTTTTCAATATCAAAACGTCCAGGTAACCTTGATATGAAATCCATATATTCGTCATCTAAATGATCAAGGTTGTCAGTTGTAACAAGTGCACTGTCTGCGATGTAAAGGAGGAAGTCGTCTTTGTCCTTTTTCAACATTTTCCTTAGTTTCGTTATCCAGCGCCCGTTCAGGGCCATGTCCGATTCATTGCCACTTGTAACTTCACCAATGATGGGAACCCCATCAAGAGTTGTGCCAATTCCGAATACTATCTGTTTCAGATCGGGGCGATGATCTTTTGGGTATCCATATGTGATATTGGGTACATCCACTGCATCTATTTTATTATCATATGCACCATAAAATGATTTGGATGTTGTGTCAGAATGGATCGTATTTGTTTCCAGGGAGTGTAATGGGATAACCGCATCCACTACGGCACTGAAAACCTTATGGGGATTTGCTTCCCATATTGAATCCAATACCCGGGCCGCTCTGTCGTCATTTATCTCATTGATATCAATATCCGGCTTCCAAGGTACTAAAAGTGGCATGGCTTTGTCTGTGAAGAAATCATCCATTTTATACATCTTTACATTGACATCTGCAAGCATATGGTGTATGATAAGACATACAACGGTTCCAACATCGATATTTGCTTGAGAATCTGAAATATTGATGGCTCGATTTATTACACCCGCAAGATCCATTTCGTTCATTAACTGGCCCAACACGGGATAATAATCTGCTTTGAGAGGCAAAATCCCATCCATTCGATCACCTATCTGATAGTAAGTAATGTTATCAAAGTATTTAAGTATTATGACCTATATTAGGTCATATATGGTAGGAATATTGATTGCATACAGATTGAGAACGCCGCATGATCCGAATGTGGCAAGTGCGTTGGTCAAAAGGCTTTATGGGCAGAATACAAGCAGTCAGGGTGGTAAGTATCGATACCGAAGAAAGGGCCTTCTTGATGAGGTCCCATCGGTCAGATTGATCAGAGGGGTTATAATTGTCGAGAAAAAAAATAAGAAGAAGATATTGGAACTTCTTGAAGAGTTCGATGCAGAGGTCTATGTTCGAGAGGTCGTCTTAATAAGGAAAGATTTGAAGGCACTGGGTGTTGAGTAAATAGACTAACTACATTCCGAATGAGGACAAATGGAAAAAATAGAAAAATAATCCCGTTTAGGGGTGCGAAAGAGGAGTCTTGAATTCAATGTGAAATACTTTATTTTATATCCCCTTTTAAAGTACCAATAAACACTTAGGAATGAACTGTATCCCAATAATTCAAATATAAATAATTTCTGATTTT